>CAYSIM010000033.1:0-10194 GCA_964431165.1 uncultured Thermoplasmatales archaeon
CATCTTCCATAGATTTTAGAACAAGTTTTGCGGATAAATTCTTCAAATTAAGTCTTTCTTCCTTGAGAAAAATCATAAGAAGGGAAATTTCTGCATACCTCTCAATCTGGTAGGCATTTACAATTTTTTCCTCTATATCATCTGACATTTTATTAATGTAATGTAAAATGGAATTTATAAAATTTATGATATTCCAAGTTCCTTTTCTGCTAGAAATGTACCCTCCACCATTGATCTTAATTTTTTGTATGCCACCTCCCTGCTTCTCGTCCTAAGACCGCAATCTGGATTGATTACAATTTTTCCTATATCATAGAATTTAGCAACGTAGAGAATTCTGTCCCTAACAAGCTCAGGTGGCTCAATGAAATCAGTATGAACATCAATAACACCTATGCCCATTTCTCTCTCCTCACCGTAATCATAAAGATCCTTCAGCACCCTGAATCCTTCCCTTGCATCATCGTCCGTTCCAAGCCTTGTTGTATCCCTGTTGGAAAATTCAAGTGCCAACTGTGTCGTTTTCATTTCAAGTATCTGTGGATAGAGAGTTCTGTAGTCCTTGCTGTAGCATATATGTGAACTGATCTTTATTCCATCCAAGTTCTTCACCGTTTCATTAAAAATTTCAACAAAAAGTTCCACTTCAGAAGGATGGGTGGATGCGGCAGGTTCGTCTATCTGTATTCTCAACGGACCTTCCCTTTTCCAGTTCTTCTTTAATTCAATTATTTCCTCCCTCACAACATGTGCAAAGTCCAGCCCGAGCTCAAGTCTTGAATTGTAGTAATCATTGAATGACCAGTCAAGCAACGTGTATGGTCCTGTTATTGGTACCTTGATATCCTTAGTTGCTATTTTCTGTATATCCAGGAACTCCTCTAGATATGCTGACGATTTTCTAGATATTTTATCCACAACACTTGCCTTCTTGTAATATCTATTATCAAAAGATCTCACCCTACCGTAATATACGAGCCCGTTAAGATGATCCACAGGATTCTCATACATCTCCCACCTGTACATCTCACCGCCTATTCCTATGTTGTCCAGACCTGCGGATTCCATAATTTTCACCGTTTCCTCCAGCGCCCTCTTCTTGAGTTGATGGTATTCATCCTTTCCGTAGGCCTTTATCAGATAATCAGGTTTTTTCATGCTACCTATTTCCTGCTTATAGAACATTCTATTTCACCCCTATGGAAATCTTCATGGATTCAATTTTTTTAACTGCAATGGAATATGGAAGGAATTCAAGGCTTTCATTCGTTGTAAATTTAATATTCCCGTTTAGGTGAGATAAATCTGTCACCCTAGTGGAAAAAACATCCACAAGTTCCAGTATAACATTATCAGGAACTGTAATTTTTTCACTCCTTACAGCATAGGGTAATGGGAAATCTAAAAAAGTATTAGGATTATCTATAGTTGTGAAAACAAATCCCTTTCCTGAAAATGTGGCATAGATTTCTTCCAGTTCTTTAAGATCATCAATATCCCTAATGAAGGGCTCCCTGAACTCCACGAATCTGTATTTTGATGCTTCATCGAATATTATTTCTGCAACTTTTTCCACAAGTTTATCATCTTCAAGTCCTGTTTCATTATCGCCGGATTTTACAAATGTATAAGGTCCAGGTAGGAATATTTTTTCTGGATTGTTATATATATATGGCAAAGAATATTCATTTTTCATCTCGAGTATATCAAATTCCTTCACAGGTTTGCCCTTGAATATAGGTCTCCTGTAAAATGTGTTCGTTTCCATGTATCTGGTAAGAGGTCCAGTTTCAATATTCTTCAGGTGCAGTGTGAAGGGTCTGAATATGTCGTTCCATGCAAGAGAAGGTTCTGATATGTAGGTCAATCCCTTCTGCAACTCCATCCATTCCTTTTCGCATTTTTCATATATGATTTGAAGTTCTTCCCTTCCAATCCTTTTTCTTTCGTACCTGTTTATGGCACCTATCAATTCGTCCTGTCTGGGAAATATCCCAGAAACAAATGCATTCAGCATATTTTCATCACCCTTGAAAAATTTTCAAGAAATTTTTCATTTCCAAGAGGCATTATATGGAATCCTTCAACAAAGTCGCACGTGGATCTTGCTATCCTTCTGAATAGAGTTAAATTCTCCTCCACAAGATTATAGGAATCCTCCAGTTTTTTGATTAAATTTCTCTCTATAGAAAAATTTTTTGAATAAAAATTTAGAATTTTTTTGGAAAGGAGCGGCATGAAACCAGCATAAACAGGAAGAGAAAGATGTCCTATCCATCTATTTTTTAATATTAAGTTCTCATCATAAACGGACTGTGTTATAAAGAAATCTGCCCCGCTTTCAATCTTTTTCCTTACTACCCTGAGTTCATTTTCCCTGGTGAGATTTATTGTTGCACCTATCAGGATGTCGGATCCATATTCATATCTATATTTTTTTATGAGGGACATTACCTGGAATACATCAAGTTCCCTTACCTCTTTTCCTTTTTTAATTGTATCCCCGCTCACCACGAATATACCGTAGAGATCAAAAATTATGGCGGAAAGTATTTCGGATATTATGCCAATTTTATTCCTGTCCCTGGTGTTAATGGTGGCAACTATATTCCTTCCATACCTTTGCTTAAGTATGAAAGCTGAAGGAACAGAACTGGGTCCTGCCTTACCAAATGGATTGTCAGGTACAGTAATAAATTCAACTCCCCCGAGGAATTTCTCAAAGTTTTTTTGAATATGATCTTGGGTAATCTCAAGGGAGTATTTCACAAGAATAAGAATTAATCATAATATAAAAATTTTTTATAATAAAAAATTATTATTGGTAATATGATAAACAATTTATATCGAAAATTCTTAGTTTTAATCGATATTCCATGGAAATAGAAGAACTAGCAGATGAAATGGTAAAAAAAGGAAAAGTGGTGGTATTGACAGGTGCGGGGATATCATCCAATGCGGGTTTACCAACATTCAGGGGGAAAGGGGGTCTCTGGACTTTTTTGGATCCTGAAAAATTCACAATAGAATATTTTATGGAAAAACCTGAGGAATGGTGGTCATTTTCTATTGAATTTTTCAAACCTTTTCTGAATGCCTCACCCACGGTGTCACACTATGCAATCGCAGAACTTGAAAGAATGGGTATTGTTGATGCTGTGATAACACAAAATATTGATGGTCTACATCAGAAGGCGGGTAGTAAAAATGTTATAGAATTGCATGGTAATGCTTCAAGATTGAAATGTATTTTCTGCGGTGAAGAATATTCAATTGATAATTTTATGGATGATCTAGAAAATGGTAATGCTCCAAGATGCAAAAAATGTGGAAGAATTCTAAAATCCGCTGCTGTACTTTTTGGAGAAGAAATACCTAGAAAGGAATTGATGCTTTCCATTTATTATGCATCCACATGCAGAATATTTTTGGTAGTAGGTACCTCCCTTTCCGTTTATCCTGCTGCAGAGTTACCAGAATACGCGAGAAAAAATGGTGCAAGGGTGATTTACATAAATAGGGAAGTTGATTTTGATTGGAGGGATTATGAGATAATTAATGCAGATTCCGATTCCGTTTTTCCGGAGGTATTGAATTACATAAAAAAATTGGTGAATGAATATGGAAATACCGCATGAAATACCAGTTCTGGTCGGTGAATATGAGGACGATAATGCAAAATCTGGAATTACTGCAATTTTTCCAGAGGAAGAGAATATAGCCGGCATTTCACAGAGAGGAGGAGCGCCTGGCACAATGGGTACAGAGGTACTTCATCCGCTCCATAGAAAATCACCATCACTTGATGCAATCGTACTTGCAGGAAGGAGCATTTTTGGATTCATTCCTGCCCTTGCCATAGCTAAGGAATTGAAAAAGGAGAATAGGGGTATAAAGATAAGGGGAAAAAATGTGCCCGTTATTTCATCAGCCGTAATTTTTGATTTCATAGATAATGAGATTTTACCCGATGAATCCTGGGGCATCATTGCCTACAGGAATAGAAAAAAGTATATCGGGGTGGGAAGGCACGGTGCTGGAAGGGGAGCTACAGTGGGAAAGGTACTGGGAATAGAATATTCAATGGAATCCGGACAGGGGTTCTATCATTTAGAAAGAAACGGAATCTATGTTGCGGCAGTATCGGTGGTAAATGCTTTTGGCGATATTTTTGATGAAAGTGGTAAAATAATTGCAGGTGCAAGGAAGGATGGAAAATTTATAAATAGCTCCGATCACATTGGAAAATTTTTAGAAGCGAGGGATAACACTACCCTTGGCGTGATAATCACAAATGCAAAACTGGACAGGGAAGATGCCTGTGCAGTTTCAGAGGCTGCAAATATTGCCCTCGCATCAGTAATAAGGCCATTCAATACATCATATGATGGGGATACCATTTTCACCATTTCCTTCCCAGAAAAGGAGATTGATATAGAAATTGTAAAAATTCTTGCACAGGAATCTATAAAAAATTCCGTTTACTCAATATTCAAAGTTCTCTGATTTCTACCAATTTTTTCCTACTCGTTCTTCCCTTGATTATTTTCACTCTCTTGAAATCCACATTGAATTCCTTGGCAATTTTTTTAATTATATCAAGATTTGCCCTGTTATTTTCAAAGGGTTCATCCGTAAAAATAATGATACTATTTCCATTTTTTATGACATTTCCTTTCCCCTTTCTAACTTCCACTTCAAGCATCATTGTTCAACACTTATTGATATTTTACCCTCTTCATACTTAAATTCATAAATTTTTCCCACATCAAAATTAATTCCGAGATCAATGTATTCATCATTATATATAATAAGTGTAAAATTATATCTCTGCTGCAAGCTCTGACCCTGCTGTATCATATTGAATATGGCGCTGAACGTTTCTGCACTTATACCTGCCATTTGAGCAAGATTCCTGAGTTCAGGACTTAGTGCAATATGGGATTCACCCTGCTGCTGTGTAATAAGCTCGAATACCAGATGCCTGGCCTCCTTTCCCATAATATTTATTATGGAAGTACTTACAAGTTTTGCCTTCATAAAGTTCATCATGAATGACCAAAATTAAAACCTTTCCCCGACTAATTGAAATAAGCGTATGTATTTCCCTTAATTGTGTATGACCTTGTATTAATCCACCCCCCTTCCATATACGATTTCAGGGAGAGGGAAAGGGATTATGGCCCAGTAAGTGATATGGTCCCTTCAACTCCCATATTTGAGATGTATCCCCTTGGTTTCCTCAGTATAATCAGTAATCTCTGTCCGGTGGGTTACAGGGTGAAAATAGAGAACATTGCGGTTGAAATGCTGAGGAATAAAAAATTTGATCCTGAAAGGAGGATTAAATCTTTGGACACCGCAGTTTTTGGCATAGACCTTCACTGGCTTCCCCATGTTCATGGTGCTATTAATTTGGCAAATAAAATAAAGGAAATAGTTCCAGATGTTCATGTCATACTGGGTGGCCTTTCATCAACATACTACCATAGGGAAATAATGGAAAAATACCAGTCCATAGATGCAGTCATGCTGGGTGATACCACTGAACCATTCTTTGCTGATTACATAGATAATGTGGAAAAAGGAAAAAATTTTGAGAGAGTACCAAACCTTGTATGGAGGGAAGGTAAAAAAATAAGATTCAATAAGATTGTTCCACCTGAAAATTACATTGATATGGTGAAATTTGATTATTCAGTCATTGTAAAGAACTGCATAAAGGATATGGAGCTGGTTCCATACCTACCATATAATGAATGGGTAAAGTCACCAACTGCCATGACAATAATACAGAAGGGCTGCCACAATAACTGTCTTTTGTGCGGTGGATCTTGCTATGCTTACAGGAATTATCTTTTCAGGAAGACCGTTTCATTAAGACCCGTTGAGAACGTTATAGAGGATCTTCTATCGATAAGGGATTACCTGGGAATACCCGTCTATATCTCTGGTGATATTTATCAGGCAGGTGAAAAATACAGGGAAAATCTTTTAAAAGAAATTAAAGAAAATGGTATAGATCTACCATTTCTTCTTGAAATCTTTTATCCTGCACCGGAAAAATTTTACGAGAATGTTGAAAATAAAATACCCTATTATGCCTTGGAAATTTCGCCAGAATCATCCAGTGAAGAAATAAGGATAAAAAATAACAAATTCTATACAAATTATTCGCTCGAAAAAAATATGGAATTTGCGAAGAGGCATAATGCAAGGAAAATGGATGTATTCTTTTCAATAGGCCTATCGGGTCAGGAAAAATCACATATTGATCAAGATTATATTTATGCGAAAAGAAAGCAGAATGATTTTGGGGAGTGGTTGCATTTCTTCATATCACCCATTGTTCCCTTCATAGACCCGGGAAGCATTGCCTTTGAAATGCCCGATAAATACGGTTTCAGGATATTTGCAAGGACACTCACGGATCATTACAATCTTCTAGAAAATTCGAGGACGTGGGTGGAATCACTCAATTACGAAACCATATGGCTGAAAAGGGAGGACATAGGTAAAATTAGTATGGAGATGCAGGAAAAATTCTCTTCATTGAGGGAGGAATACACGAAAGATGAACTTTACTGGACAAAGAATTTCAGTTTAAAATTTCCTTACAACATCCTGTTAAAATTATACCATTTTGTGAGTGCCTGAAACAATATTTTAATCATATTTTATCTTGCCTGCGATGATCAAAAGTGTAAGAATCAGGGAAATACCATTTGCACCTATGATGGGTAATGAATATATTATTAAGCCGTAGATAAGCCATAAAAAAATTCCGGAAGTTATTACTATATACATGATCAGGGATATTTCCTTTGCTGACCTATCCCTGATAATTTTAATAAACTGTGGTATAAATGATGAAGTGGTGAGTGCACCAGCGATAAATCCAACTAGATCAACTATTTCCATTGTTCGAGGTTATTACCTTCTATATAATAAATTTTAAAAAAAAATTAGGATTTTTTCCTTTTCTTGATTATTATGAAAACAAGTGCAATTATTATTGCCACAAGGATGAATATGGTGAGGTTGCTGAGAGTTATAAGTGCATTGCTTCCAGTTGAAAAAAGTGGTGTGGAAATTGTAAATGTAAACGTGTAGGTTTCCAGTATTGGTTTTGTGCTTATATTTTCATAGATCACCATGACAAGCTTTGCCGTATACTGGCCAGGCAGAGCATTATCCGCAACATCCACAATGTAAGGTATAGTGTAACTATCATTCTCATTAAATGCTTCCAGGGTTACGTTGTTAAGCATTAATCCCTCAAGGGGATTGCTGGAACTCACATGCAAATCTATTACCTGTGGATATAGGAAGATCACATGCATCATGGTAATATTTCCTGGACCCATATTCTTTAAGAAAAAGTTTACCTGTACCTTGGATTCCCCAGGTACAAGTGAAGGGAAGGAATCCTTTACCTTTACATATGGTTGTTTAAGTACATTAATCTGCACCACAGTTTTATTGTTATTAACATACAAACTAATATTGTAAATTCCAGGCTTTGAAGGTGTATTGTAATAAACTGTGTAATTGAAAATAAAATGTGGAGGTAAAACAGCAATTAACATAGGTTTATTTATAATCTGAAGATTTGAAATTGTTGTTACGGAAACATTGTATGCCAGTGAATTGCCTGAATTAATAATAGAAAATGTAATGGAGTTGAATGTCTGGTTTGTAAAGACATATGGTGGATTTTCAGAATATCCCTGAACCTGAATGTTTGAATAGCCAAATATTCCTACCTGGAATTTTAATAATTTACCGTCGTGAATATCTGTGATTTCCTGCCAGTAGAGATCATCGGAGGAATTTTCATATATGCTAACAACAAAATTGAGTGTAACGGGCTGGTAAGGTAATAGAACAGGAACATTAAATAGCTGTGAACTACCGTAGAATGGGTATGTGGGTGTATACTTGAAGGAAACATTTGTTTCAGGTGCATTACCATAATTTGCCACAATTATGTTCAGTGCAACATTTCTTGCTCCGGGTGAGGGAGGATATGGACTCGGTGAAAGATAAGAACTAAGAACTGTGATATTTGAATAACCTGTAACAAAAATATTGAAATTCTCACGAGCTGTATAATTACCGGCCATGAAAATTATTTCCTGTTTATAGATCCCAGGGGAAGTATGGTTGTAAATGGAAATTAGAAAATTAAGAGTTAATTGCTGTAAAGGTGCAACAACTGGTATTTCAATGGACTGGGCACTACCATAAAAGGGGAAAGTGGGGTTATAAAAAATATGTAGATTGGAAATGTACCCAGTACCGGTATTCATTATTTCCACAAAAAGGGGAATGTTAAGCATACCGCCTGTTGCCTGGAAACTGGTTGAACCTATATAGGCACCTAAAACCGATACATTGTAGGAATTGCTCCATGTGAAATTGAAATTTATGGTGCCTTCAACGGTTAAATAGGAAAAATTTACGCTCTCCGTATAAGTTCCATTTTTTACATTGCTATAAAATTTCACGGGAAATGTTACCTGCACATATCCATACGAAGGTATAGCAGTTACAATCTGCTTGGAAGAATTACCAGAATTACCTATTATCAGTGTAAGGGGTAAGGGATTTTCACCTGGGATTGGATTAACATAAACACCATTTGATCCTAGATATGAACCTGCAACGAATAAATGTACGTTACCTTCAAGTGGAACAAGGAAAGTTGTGCTCAAATTTTGTACAGTACCTCCAATGGATGTACTTCCATAGGCGAAAAGATAGGATTGATAGATTCCATTTTTTGCCTCTGGGGAAATATTAACAAGCTGCATTATCTTAAGTGTACTGCCCTGGGCAAATTGAGGAATTGAAATGATGGTTTTTTCCTCCACCGCAGAATTGTTAATTATATAACCATAGGAAAATGGAGACCTGAGATATATGTAAGCTGTGAAGTTGTATATTGTACTACCCCCATTCCTTATTTCCACATAGAGGGGAGCATTTACCATTCCAGGTACAGGCAATAGGGTAGAATTTTCCCCAAACCAGTATGTACTGGTCACCACTATTGGTGATTCTGCTACAGTAAAATTACCTCCCAAAGTAGCCAGTAGAATTGTAATTGCCATCAGGGTAATTATCCTTTTCATACTTCATTACCTCCTATTTTTATATTTTTCAACAGGGAAACCATGATGAGTGTAATAAATGCTACCATTATTCCCGTCACATATATAAGATTGAATGCTTCCTGGGAAGGGAAAAATGCAAACAATGGTGTATAGGGTAGACCGGAAAATTTTACAGGTAAAACACCAACGTTTACTGCTTGCTGGTACCCAGTTTCAATCACACCTGCTATGGCAGGTGCAATTACACTGCCAACATTTCTAAATAGCTGATTCATGCCCGTGGAAATTCCCATTTTTTCCTGGGGTGAAATTGAAACAAGCATGTTTATTATGCCCACCATGGTAAAGGATTGTCCGACACCGAGAAGTAGCGAATCTTCGGTGATGGAAATGGCATCAGATCTATTAAAATAGAGGGCAAGAAATGAAAACATCTGTACAATTATGCCAATTATTATGGAAAGCCTAGGTCCCTTTTTCCTCACAGTCAAGGCTGCTACAGGAGCAAAGGCCATTGCAAAGATTGCAGCCGGAAGATTGGTGAGCCCTGCCGTAATTATACTTTCTCCAAAACCTGAAGGTGGTGGATCCTCGAGAAGGGGTGGTATGGTGAAATAAAGAAAAAACATACTGGAGGCAGCAGTAAGGGAAATAAAGTTTAGAAGAAGTATGTTCCTGGATGAAAGTAATTCTATATCTATCAATGGTTTTTCGGCATATTCCTCTGCAAGTATAAATAATGAAAGAAGTACAGCGGAAAAAGCATATAATGAAATGATGCTCTGGCTGGTCCATCCCCAGTACTGGCCCTCGGATGTGGCAATCAGGGCCATTATTATTCCAGCGGATAACAGTACTGTCCCTGGAATGTCAAGTTTTGCTTCCCATCTTATCTCTGATTCTTTCAGATATTTCATTGCAAGGAAGAATAGGGCCAGGGTGACGGGTATTGCCGTATGATAATCCCATTCCCATCCATAATTCTGAGAGATGTATGCACCTATTACAAGGCCTAGGCTGGCACCGCCTGCAAATGTGGCACTGACGATACCCTGGGCCATAGGTATTTCCTCGG
>CAYSIM010000034.1:0-8069 GCA_964431165.1 uncultured Thermoplasmatales archaeon
GTACCTTTAAATACCATTGTAAAACTTTTAACATTGTACAGAAAAAAGGTAAAAGGGGTAGGAGATCCTGCACGTGCTCTCAGACAAGTTTCTTTTTATCTAGATTATGGTTATTCTAAAAGAACAGTTAAATCTGATGAATTGGTGGGTATTGATTTTATTATTGCAGTTAAAAATGTTGATGGATATGATATTTTAGTTAAGGATGAAAATAATTCACAGTTTGCCTTACTAATCCTTAAAATGAAGGAAAATTTTGATGAAATACCAGGGATTACTGTACTTGTGGTATCAATACTTGAAATATTTGATATTAAAATAAGTTATATATACAGGGTGGGTAGGGAAATATTCATTTTGCTCAAGGAAAAGGATGCACCAAAAGCACTGGAAAAACTGGCATTTTATTCATCAATACAGGATAGATCCTATGAAGAATAAATTAGATAATTTTTCATAAATATGAAAAAAATTCACAAACTTAAAATAGTTTAAAGGCTTATAGGTATTGATGATATCATGAATACTGAAAAATATGAAGAAAAAATTCTTATAGTTAGTACTTTGGTTCTGTTTGTTGTTTCAGTGTTTATGCTTTTCTATGGAATCTATATGCAGGTAGTGTTGCATCAATTTAAGGCTCCTTTGTTCTTGGGAATAGTTGCAGGAGTATTACTTGCTATTCCTTTGGAATTATGGAATTTTTCTGACCCTGATACACTTTACAGGGTAATGGCTTTTCAGGACAGGTTCCTCTTGGTGTGTTTTGGTTTTGCCATAGGTCTAGGTGCAATTCTTCTTTATGGCCTCTATCTCTTTGTTCCACATCCAAATTTTGGAATTAAGTATTTCTTTGTTCCGGGTATAATAATAGGAGGGATAATATTCGGTGTGGGCGTGGGAATTGCAGGATATTTTCCCGGTACTGTATGGATAGCGCTGGGGCAGGGGAGAAGAGATGCTATATGGGCGGTTTTAGGCGGTCTGGCTGGTGCTTTTTCCTGGTCGTTAATTTTCGGATCCGTCAAGGGATTTTTCTGGGATACTTTGAATTTCGGTCCTATCACATGGGCAAGTATTTTAGGAGCCATCACAAGGCCGGAAATATTCATTGTTGCCCTGATTTTTGGAATAATATTGTTGATGATATTCTTCTTTCTTCCAAGGTATCCTGGTCAGCCCAGAAAACAGTGCTGTTTCATGCATCTAATTGGTAAAAATAGGGACGTGGTGAGATTTGAAGAACTTATAGATGAAGAAAAGGAAAAATATCCTAGATCCAGGGATTTTGTAAGGAGAATTACAAATGAGAGTAGTGTATGGAATGCAAGATATGTAATTTTTCTCGGACTTGAATTTACAATAACAGCTGTGGCAGTGATAATTCTTCATCAGATATTTGGTGAATCAACAACATATTCATGGATAGGAGCACAGGTTTCCTATTTATTTAACCCTGTTTGGGCAGCATCTAATCCATATTTTCAGCTTTTTGGTGGAATGCATATCATAAATGGTATTCCTGTTAACAATCCATTCAGTGAGATAGGATGGGAACCTCTTTCCGATCTAGGAACATTTCTAGGTGGATTCATTTCTGCCACACTCATATCTAGAAGATTTATGTCCTATAAGCCACAGGTACCTAAGGTCTGGGAACATAGATTTGGTCAAAGTAGGAAAATCAGGGCATTGGGTTCATTCTTTGGAACATTTCTTGTACTTTTCGGTGCAAGGATGGCAAATGGATGTGCATCCGGTCATATATTGAGTGGAAACATTCAGATGGCTGTCTCAAGTTTTGTATTTCTCATAATGGTAATGCTCAGTGCCTGGGTGACGCTTTACTTTGTTATGAGGCTGAAAATAAACAAAAGGGGATACAGGTGATCCCCACCTTTTATCTTGATATGTATGGTGAATAAATTTTCAATCCATATTCATAGTAAAAATATCCAAACAATTGATGTAAGTTTACCCTTGATTATTCACATATATTATGGAAGGAAAAGGTTATTTTCAGGTGAAAATAATAGGAGATCTATTATGTCATATCAAGAAAATTTCTTTCCTAAAGTAAATTACTTAAAATTTTGGGTATTTAAGATTTATGCACTTATAAAATCAAGAATTTCCACTAAATGTAGAGAAAAAGTTGAAGAATATTATTTAATTATCTCAGGTTGAAAAATTATGCTTGAATTAACACTATTAGAAATGGTGCTTTCCATCATTTCGGGAACAATAGTTGGATTTTCCCTAGGTCTGATAGGAGGGGGAGGATCCATACTTGCAATTCCACTTCTCATCTATTTCGTTGGTGTAAATGATCCTCATCTTGTAATAGGTACCACTGCACTTGCGGTAAGCATTAATGCATTTCTCAATCTTGTACCCCATGCAAGGAAGGGTCATGTAAATTTTAAAAAGGGCATATTTTTCAGCATTCCTGGCATCTTTGGCGTTCTGGTTGGTACAGAACTGGGACTGCTTACTCCAGGTAAAAAATTACTTTTCATATTCGCAATTTTAATGATAGCCATAGCAATATATATGCTGAAGAGAAAATGTGTTGATGCGGCAGAATCACCCAGGGGTAAGGAATCATTATGGAAATTACTTTCTATAGGATTTCTTGTTGGTTTTGCCTCAGGTTATTTTGGCATAGGCGGTGGATTCTTAATAGTACCAGGCCTTATTTATAGCGGAGCACTTAATATAATACAGGCCGTAGGTACTTCACTCGTTTCGGTGGGAATATTCGGTCTTGTTACTGCCACGAGATATGCGTTTGCAGGAGATGTTGATATAATAATATCTGTATTATATGTTATTGGAGGAATCGCTGGCGGTTGGTTGGGAACATCTATAGCTTCTAGGTTTTCTAAAAGAACCCTTACAAAAATATTTGCAGTGATAATAATACTTGTTGCTTTCTACATGATTTATATGAATTTTAATGCTTTTTTGTGATCTCTTCCTGTTATTGAAATAGCGGGCATCCATTTAAGATGCTCATGGAACAAGATGCCACACAGCACAAGGTTGTTTGTTCAGGAATCCCACCATCCACACTTCTGGCTGTATTATTCCAGCCCTCCCTTCTTATTTGATTAACATTGTTCCATGTTATTACATAGAATGGTTGAATTTAACATTCTAGGTTTGAAAAATATGAATTAGAGCCAAATTTATCCTAAAAATTTAATAATACGTTTTTTGATTATAAATTATGATCAAAGAAATCAATATCAGGGTTTTATGTGATGACCTTGCCCCATTCAGGACCTTGGCACTTGCACAGCATGGCGTTTCATATTTTGTTAACATTAAATATGAGGAAAATGAAAAAAATATTTTATTTGACACAGGATCTTCGTTCCATGTAATAGAATATAATGCATCTATATTCAACATTGATCTCAGGAAAATTGATGCTGTGGTAATTTCCCATGGCCACTATGATCATGGTGGAGGATTGAAGGATCTTTTAAATAAGGTGAATGTACCCGTATTTGCACACCCTACGATCTTCAGAGAGAATTTCTACCTTCCATATTTATACATAGGAATACCGAAGGATGATATTATTGAGCTTAAAAAGAAGAATAACTTTGTATTCACCAGGGATTCCATGGAAATATTCCCCGGTGTATGGACATCCGGGGAGGTGCCCAGGATGAATAAATACGAAACTGTGGAAAATATGTTTACCCTTGAAGATGGGAAAATAGTAAGGGATCCAATGATGGATGATACATCCCTCTACATTGACCTGGGCGATTCCATTTTCCTCATTTCAGGCTGTTCGCATGCGGGGATAGTGAACATAAGGGACCATGGTGAGAAGATCCTTGGAAAAAAGGTAAAATATATCCTTGGTGGTCTCCATCTCTTGAACGCAGGTAAGGAGAGGATAGATTTTACCATGAATTCTTTACAGGGAATTGAAATGTATCTAGGCCATTGCACAGGCGAAAGGGTGGTGAATAATTTTATAGATAGATATGGCGATTCTGTAAAAAGAATACATAGTGGCTTTTCTGTCTCAGTGATACCATGATAAAGAATGTGGATATTCTGGAGGAAAACAGTATCATTCTTGATCTCATGGAAATTGCAATTGGTGCAGCAGATCCCTACCCAAAATTAATTTCCATGAAAGAAGATCTCCTGAAAGGTGTGAAGGGTAAAATTTTCATAATTGGTGCAGGGAAAGCTTCTAAAAGGATGATTTCTGCATTTGAAGGCATTGAGGCAAGGAGATTCGTGGTTTCAAAGGAAAAATCTGAATACGGCATTGTTGCTGGTCATCCATATCCAGATGAGAATAGCTACATTGCCGCAAAGAGAATAATGGAGTTATTGCATGAGAGTGGATCGGATGATCTTGTTATTTTTTTAATCTCCGGTGGTGCTTCTGCATTGGTGGGTGATTACGCAATACCCCTTGAAAAGATTAAGGATCTGACGGAAAAACTTATGAAGGCAGGTGCCAACATACATGATCTTAACAAAGTAAGGAAGCATTTATCATATCTGAAGGGTGGCAGGGTGGTAAAGCAGACCAGGGCCAGAATTATTTCCCTTATAGTTTCTGATGTTATGGGTGATGATCTTTCCACAATTGGTTCAGGTATGACAGCACCTGACAGTACCACCTTTGAAGATGCTCTGGAAGTTCTCGAAAAATACAATGTGAGGGATGCTGAAATAGAGGATATGCTGAAATTCCCTGAAAGGTACGGACTATCCGAAACTGTCAAGGAGGATGAATTCCCCTATGATAGGGTGAGAAACGTAATAATATGCAAGAATTCGGATTCTCTGAAAGCGGTGGAGGAGAGAGCAGTAAATCTGGGTTATACTGTAAAGAATCTGGGTACGGTTGTATCCGGGGAGGCAAGGATTGTTTCACAGAAAATATATGGAGAATTTGAAAAAATGCCTGAGAAGAGCATTCTAATATCGGGTGGTGAGCCGGTGGTAACAGTGAAGGGAAAAGGGAAGGGAGGTAGAAACCAGGAATTTGTCCTTTCACTGCTTTATAGAATAAAAAAGAATGAGGTGATAGGATCCATAGGCACTGATGGCATAGATGGTCCGACTGGTGCTGCAGGTGCGGTAGCTGATTATTCCACAGTTATAAAATCATCCGGTATGGACGTGGAAAAATTTCTGGTCAATAATGATTCATACACATTTTTCAGGAAAATGGGAACGCTCATTTTCACGGGTCCAACGGGTACGAATGTCATGGACGTGCAGATATTCATCAGGCACTGAAGATTTTCCTTACCTTAACAGCCTCACCGTGCTCCTGTGAAATCATGTCCTTGAAAGACATTGTTGCTGTGCCCGTTCCTATGATTTTTCCAGAGGAAACGATGACAACCTCATCACCCTCCCTTATGTCCGGGGAAGCATTCCTGATACCCCTGACAAAAATACTTCCCCTGGGTACGAAATTATCAATTTCAACCGTATAAATGCTTTTGGAATAAAGGAAATCGGCAGCTTCTTTACCCAGGATTATTTTTCCCTGTGACGGCAGGAAATGAATATAAATTTCATCCCCTTCATAGGCAATTATTTCGTCGTACCTCTTCCTGATTTTTTTACCATTCAATGGGAATTGAACTCCAAACTGAAAGGATGAGATGCTGTTGAGAATATCCGCATATACTTCCCTCACCTTTTCAAGCTTTGAAAGTTCTTCAAGTAGCATATTCCTGTTTTCATCATTCCTCAGGTTTCCAAAAATTTCTACTGCTCTAAGATCCTGCAGGAAGGGAGAAAGGAATCTGAGGTCATCGGGCAGAAATGCAATGATCCTTTCATATTTATTATTTTCGAGGAAATCATGAAGCATTTTCTCGGTGAATTCCTTCTCCTCACCGTACCACCTACCCGTGACGGGTATATCATAATGTGCAGCAGGATAGGTGAATTCCAGTTCCCTGGGTACAAGACCCAGTGGTGAGGTAACTATCACCTCATGCAAAACCTTCCCGGAGGATTCTATCAAGGACCTGAAATATCTGTGCGAAGGTGATCTTGAATAGGGCTTCACAGCAGAGCAAGGAAGCAATAAAATGTATCTATGAAATGAGGGCTTCCTGTACCTTTTTATTATCCTTTCCCTCCATCTTACTATATCTGGCCTAAAAAGGCTCTCAAAATGTGATGAATTCAGAGCATTTCCCGTAACAGGATAATAAATTTCAAAGATATTCTGGTATAGTGAATCGGATAAGCGCAATAGAGTTTTTGACAGTGTATCGGGTATGCTTTCCACAAGCACCCTGAGTTCGCCCTTTTCCATGAATTTTTTAACAATATTTTCCATGTAAGAGTATTCGTGGGGATCGATATCAAGCATCATTCCCCTTCCATTATCGAGAATGTCAATGCCTAGATAATGGAAAATAGGGACAGTTTCAGGAATTGCAAGGAATGGAGCAAATATGATTTTCCTAAAGCCAACTTCTTCCCTTGTCTTTAATATTCTTTCAAGAAGATCCTCTGGCTTCTTTAATAAGGTATAGAGGCCTGGAAGAACAACAATATCCCCGTGAATGAAATATTTCCACTTCAACTGACTTTCCTGCACTTCCTTTATTCCAGGGAATGGGATGAATTCTCCAAAAATTTCAATGCCCTCATCAACTATCCTTTCCTCAGGAAATCCATCAATTCCATTTTCAATAAAAACTGTGGTTGGTATAGTATTACCATTGAATAATGCTCTCCTAGCAAGACCCTGCCTTCCCAGGAAATCGATCATAATGTAATTTTTACCTCCATCTCCTTCTTCTCGGTGAAATCGAACTTATTTCCACACTGTGTGCATTTACCTATCCTCTTTGCGCACTGATAGTGATATGTTGCACCGCATTTCTCACATATTGCCATGTCCAGATCCTTGAATATCTTTCCCCTGCAAAGTGAGCATTTTTCATTACCCGTGGCCTTCGTAAGCCTGAATCCTCTAATTATTTTCAGGTCAGCATTCAATTCCCTGTCTTTCACATCGCCATCATAATCCACAGTTATGCTCAATTTATCTGAATCGCTTACCTGTGATCTAAACTGCAAATCCCTCTTTTCATCCTTTGAAAGGGATCCCAGCTTGAAGGAATTTTTTAAAGCGCCATCAAGCTTCAGTACAAGATCCTTGACATTTTCAATACCCCTGTAATTGAGGGAAATATTCCCTTCAGCCATTGATCCATCCGAAACAATTTTGATTGTAATATCTGAAATATGTTTCATTTTCTTCATCTTTTCATCAATTTCACCAGAAATTTTCTCAATGCTCTCCATTACTGAGGAAAAGGTCTTTTCCCTCAGATCGGGTATCTCAACCTCTAAGGCCAATTCCTTTGCTTTTGATGAAAGTTCATTCACTTTTTCTCTGTAGTATGATTCCACGGCATTAAGATATGAATCATTTATCCTTGAGTCCAGGGCCTCAAGGAAAAGTTTCTGCAGATCCCCATCACCTTCTATACCGTATTTTTCATGAAGATTACTGAGACCCTCTCCATGGATTTTCATTAAATGGGAATTGATGATTTCCCTTGAATTCATGGGTTCAATACTTCCTGCTGTTGAATAAATGGAAAATGTTTCAATGATCTTATCCTTTGTATCCTTTACATAATGTATATCCTTGATCATTTCAGGGAGCTTCTTTTCTATGAATGAAGAGAAGGATTGCACATAGAACTTCATCACCTTCATTTCAGCAAGAAATATGGTATCGATGAGCATTGAATACTGCCTGTTTGTCCAGAGTTCTTGGATGAAAATATCATCCTTGAAATCATCAAGACCATTGTTCACTGCCACATATTTAAGGAAACTAAGCTTTTCCCTCAGTACCCTTTCTACTTTTCCAGATGAGGATATAATTTTATCGCTTGCAGCTTTGAATTCTTTAATCGTAGCCGAGAGGTTATCATTTTTATTCATTAACATTAATGAAATTATGAGCGTTGATTTTTCCCTCAAAATCTTAGATTCCACATCAATATCCAGATCCATATAATTGGCTATTTTAATTA
>CAYSIM010000034.1:8098-10191 GCA_964431165.1 uncultured Thermoplasmatales archaeon
TCTTCAATCAGGAGTTTTAACTGTCTTTTAATATTAATTAGCATCTCCCTGGACTTTTCAATCTGTCCTGCCTGGAAGAGGGATCTTGCACCTTGGTAATTTTTCACCTGTTCCTGAATGTTTACACCAAGCAGAACTGCAACATTTATACCCTCTTTAACCTCTTCTATCAATGACCTGATTTCGTTGATTGTTTTTGCAACATCCTCATATTTCAACAGTATGGAATTGAGTTCAAAAACTGCACTGGAGTATTTACCCTGAGTGATGTTAACATTCGCCCTGGCCAGGGCATCCATAAGTTCCTTTGGCCTGATTGCACCGAAAATTTCTACTACTTTCTTTACCCTCTGTAAAAGATTGTTTGAAATGTTTTTTACCACATCATCGGCCTGAAGATCCTCAAGAGCATCGAATATATATTTTACAGTTTCCTCAAAATTGTCAAGCTTGAGCGATCTCCTTGCACTGGTTAAAAGGCCATCAGCAATGAGTACGTTCCTTTTTCCCCTGAGCTGGTTTACCTTTTCCTCAACGCTTGAAAGATAGGAATTTAATACGGTATAAATTTCATTCTTTACATCCAGATATCTTTCCCTGTAGGTATCAAAGAATTCCTTGAAATCAAGTTTTTCCATCAATTTCCTGAGATTTTCTATTATCTCCCTGCTTTTTTCAAACTTGAATCCAAGATTTTCAAATGTTACTATGCTTTTCTCAAGGGATTCAAGGATCTTCAACGCCTCCTCATATCTTTCCTGCATCGATTTTATATTTTCCTGGAGTGATCTAAGCTTCGACCATGCGGCCAGATAATCCCTTAATATGAAACTATCTATGATTTCGGATATTTCCTTTGAGAAAATATCAGTAACTATCCTTTTATCGGATAGGGAGATAATATCCAGGAATATACGATTCCTGAAATCATCCAGTGCACGTTCAAGATCCTGGTAAATCTTAGGAAGATTTATTTTATCAAGGCTTGAAATATCGGGGGGCGGAAGTAAATTTTCATAAAGACCTGTATGGTGCCTTATTTCATTAAAATTTGAAATAAGGTTCCTGAGTTCCCTGTAACCATTCTTTAGTATTTCCATATCCAGGTTTTCAAGGAACCTGCTGAATTCTTCCCTTATCTCATCATACTTTAGATCCTCAAGATCCTTCCTGAGGAAATTTACCTCATTTTTAACATTCTCCAGTTTTTCTCCCAATCTTTTCTCTATAAGATCTATCTGTGAAAGGATGGTTGAAATACTGCTGAATGAATTGGATGTTATTGAATCCAGATAACCCGCTGCCTTTACCCTTTCCAGTGGATGAGGAATTACATTTACCTCCTTCCTATACTTAAGTATATCCTCCTGCACCTTAATATTTTTTGATGAAAGAACATCCAGTGCAGAATCAACAAAATTTAAATAATTGGAGGTAAGGTCTGAAAGATTTTCAGCAATTTTATTGTAAATAAATTCCAGGATTCCTGACTTTATTTCATTATTTTCCTTGCCTGAAAGAAATTTCTCAAAATCTGAAACCATATTATCAAGTTTAAGGCCAGATGTGGAAAGCATTCTTGAAATTTCCTTTATATCTTCCCATTTTTTCATTAATGCTTCACTTCTCTGTTCCTTTATCATATTCTTCAGCACCTCCAGGTTTGCTATGGATTTCTCAAGGTCATGATTCCTCCAGGATTCTAAAAAATTGGAGAGTGAATTTTTTATTTTTTCATCATCATGGAAATATGAGTTTACGTAACCTATGATAGAATTTTCAACGCTATTAAAAATATCCCTGATAACCACTGCAAAGTCCATCATTTCCTTTCTGGAAAGCATCTCAATGCTGTATTCCATTTGTAAGCCCATTTCACCAAGAATTTCATAAATTTTTTTCAGTGAATTTACTATCTTTTCCTTTTTATCCTCGAATTTTTTCAGCAATGATTCTGTGTACTTCCTTAAATCATTTTCACCCTGCATAGGGTTCGCTACCGCTATTTCCCTAATTTTGCTCAGGTCCTCTTCTCTGATGGATAAACCAAGATTGTTAAGCAACTGCAAATTTTGCAACAAATCGTCCATTTC
>CAYSIM010000035.1:0-5905 GCA_964431165.1 uncultured Thermoplasmatales archaeon
CTTTATATTATTTCATATTTGAATAGATTTTTTAATTATCTTAAAATTAAAGAAACAAAATTTATTGGAAAAGAAAGTATAAATTGGCTTGAAATTTTACTATTATATACACTTTTTTCTATGACCGTCATATTGCTGGTGGAACTATATTCACAATTAAATTATGAGATAAGTAAATACACTGCGGATATCATTTTCCCCTATTTTCTTATGTTTTTTTCAATATTTCTTATAATACTTTTTTCATCCTTTATACTTGCAATTAACAACAGGATTTTCAGATATTTAAGAGGCGAACTGAGCTTAAAGCCACAGAAAGTAATAAGCGAGAGGTTAGGTTATTATTCTGAATTAATTATAAAATATATAGTTTACATTTTTGCAATAATTGCTTCCCTTCTTACAGTTTTTGCAAGCTTTAACATGCTCCACGATGCTGAAAAGGCATTCCAGGATTTTGTATTTTACAATGCTAAGGGTTTTGTCTTGGTAATAATATTCATAGCAATAATGCTGGTTGTTTACCTACTCTTTATTGCATATTTAAGGGATATAAAGCTAAGGTCAAAATATCAGAAAGAAAAATTATTCAAATACCTTTCATCTTTCATTAGAAATACAGTTATTTCCATTCTTCTACTTGGTCTTATAATGATTATTTTATCCATGTTCGGTTTCAGTTTTGCCGATATTTTTGTTTTTGTATTTTTCATAACAATTTTAATAATTGGTGTATTCCTTGTATTCCTTTCACCCATAAAAAATGCAATCTCTGGTATCATAATACTTATAACTGAGCCCTTTCTTGAAGAGGATTATGTGATAATTGATGATAAATTCGAAGGAATAATAATGAATATAAATTTACTTTATACTGAGATAAAGGATAAATATGGTAAAATTGTATTAATACCAAATGTTAAAATACTCGAGGGATCGGTGAAGGTACTCAGCTCACCTGGTAAAATGTTTCCATTGACATTCGAATTTTCCACCCCTCCAGAAATAAAATTTGAAAAAATAGAAAATACCTGTATGAATATTTACGGTGAAATACCCTCAGTGGTGGTGAATGAAAAACCTAAAATACTGATAAAAGAATTAAATCCTCAAAAGGTAACCTACTGGATAAGGCTTTTCATAGATGATCCTTCAATGGCTGATCAGGTAAAATCTGAATTCCTAAAAAGAATAAAACTATCCATGGAATAGTGTTGAAACCTCCTCAAACTCTTCTTGTATTACTTTTCTTACAACAAGAACAGGTCCCTTCAGCCTTCCTATGATCCTTGGATCTGCGCTAGGTGGTAATCTTCCATCCATATATTCCGATGGTGGTGCCATGACCAGAAATTCTGAATTTTTAGCAATGTTGAAAATTTTTCCCATTATACTTTCAGCCTTCATGGATACTAATTCCACCTCAAGACCTTTTTCAATACCCATATTTGCATACTTTTCCCCCTTTATTGATTTATTTCCATCATAGGTGAATTCATAAATTGTAAGCTTGGCATTGAATTCCAAAGCTATGTAAGATGCTATCAAAAATGAAAAATCTGTGCTCTTTCTCTTTGATAAAATTAGGGAAATGTTTACAATATCATCCTTTATACTGTCCCTGAATATTAATATGTCACAAGGGGGATTTCTATAAATTTTTTCAAGTGTAGAGCCGAATATTATTCTTCTTACATTTTTTGGTCTCCATGACATGAAGAGCAAGTTAATGTTTTTCTCCTTTACCTCATCCAATATAGCTCTGTAAGTATCATGAGAAACGGTTATTACAGTTTCACTTGTCCTGCCAAATTTTCTAGCTATTTTCTGCATTTTTTCCATCATCGTTATTCTTTCCACAGAATCTGCGTAGGTTACTGATAAAGGCGAAACAGAAATAGGAATTTCTATGCTTGTAAAAAGATAGAGATTTGCATCCATCTGTTTTGAAAGAACGGATGCAATCCTTACACTACTTGGAAATTCCTGAGATAGCGGTACCATAATGTTATTCTTCTTCTTCTCAATTTTAATTTCAGGTTTTGCAGCAATTGGAATTGGTTTTTCTATTTCCTTCTTACCTACCCAGAAGTAATAAATTAAAAGGCCAACTTCTATCCAGGCAATTGCAACAAACCAGGCTTCAGGTGAATAATACCATAATATTCCTGCTACCAGAAGTTTGGTTATTATAGCAAGAATTGGAACAAGTGGAAATAGCGGAATGGAATAACCCCTCCTCAAATGTGGATTTTTATATCTGTTTACTATCACCGCTATGTTTACCAATGTAAAAAGTAGTAGAAACATAATGCTGGCACCAGCCACCACAGTATCAAGAGGTAAGAAAAGTGCCATTAATGCGATCATTATACCAGAAATCAATGTTGCCATGTACGGTGTATGATGTTTTTTGTGTAAATATGAAAAGAATTTTGGTAAAGAACCGTTTCTTCCCATAGCGAATGAAACCCTTATGGATGAATAAACAGTAGCATTTAGCGTTGCCCCTGAACCAATCAACATTGCCAAAATCATAAGGCCATAACCATAATTATTAAAGACGTGACCACCAAACCAGATGAGAGCAAATTCCCCTTTATTTCCAAGTGTTAAAATTCCTGCATTAAGAATCATCACAAGAAAAAGTACAAAATATAGCAAACTTACTATTCCCACGGAATAAAATATTGCTCTGGGTATATTTTTTTCTGGTTTTTCAATCTCCTCTGATCCCTGAGCTATAATTTCATATCCTTCAAATGCAACAAAAAGCAAGCCCATGGCCAAAAGTATGCTAGTACCATTGAATTCAATTGGAGATAAATTGGAGAGATTCGGATGCAGAATTATTCCTACAATACCCAATAAAATGAAAAAAATAAGTATGGAGAGCTGTGCAGTGGTAAGATAAGTTTGCCATTTACCTGTTGTGGAAGTTCCCCAATAGTTTACCAGTAGAATTGCACCCAAAACAATAATTATTACAAATTTTTTCAATAAAATCTGATCAATTGGTATAGAGATCCCATATATTTGTAATAACCAGATTATACCTGTTGAAAAAACAACAGTATAAAAAGCATCAGCAATTGAATGTGAGAACCAGGACATCCATCCGCTCATAAAACCAAAAGGCTTTGGTAGATTTTCTTCTACAAAAAGGTAGCCCCCCCCTGCTTCAGGATATATTGTAGATAGCTCTGCATATGTCATTCCGGTTAACATTGTAATTATATAATTGAAAAAAATAGCCAGAAGTATTCCTAAACCTGCAATTCCTATGGCAACACCTGACATCAGGTAAATTGTAGCTCCCGTCATTGCTCCTACGCCTATGAAAACAACATCCCAGAATCTGAAGTCACGTCTCAGTTTAATGGTGAAATCACTTTTTTCCATTTTATCATTGGAATATAAATATTTAATTAATTAAACTTTTTTTATCTTTAATTTTTCTTTTTCCTTTGCTAGATAAAATAATACTTCTGAGATCTTCATATCTACATTTTTTTCATGTGAAAGTTCCAGGATTTTTCCAGTAATACTCTCTATTTCCGTTTTTTTTCCTTTCAAAATGTCCTGGAGCATGCTGGAATAATTTTCTGCCGTATTTTTTATAACATCATAAACTTTTTTCTTTAAATCAATATTTATACCTAGGGAATTAAGAAAGAATTCATTCTCCCTTATAAGAGAATCTAATATGGGTGAAAGCGTTTCATCAAGGAGTCCGCCATTCTTTATTTCCAGTATAGCAGTCAGTGGATTAATACAGGAATTTATAGCCCCTTTAATAAGTATTTCATTAATTATTTTATCCGTGTATTCACTTTTCAATCCACAATCTTTTAGCATCTGAGATATTTTTTTTGCAAAATTTCTATGCTCCGGAAATATCTCACCTACCTTTGTAATTCCACTTCCTGTGTGTTTTACAATTCCGGGAGAAAGAAAAGTAGCTCCCTCTGTGGTTATGGCTGCTATAACATTCCTTGTATATCTTTTTATAATATCCACATTCCCAAGACCATTCTGAAGCGATATAATGAACTCATTTTTCAATTTTCCTTTGATACTTTCCATGGCATTCTCCGTATCATAGGATTTAACGGTGAGAAAAATTACATCCGCCCCTCCCGGGTATTCCGTATACCCCTTTCCAAATACGGTAAAATTTCTTAAACCCTCAATTTTCAATCCATATTTGTTTATCTTCTCAACATGTTCTTTTCTACCTACAAAAAAAATTTCATTTTTTTGCGAAAGGTAGGCTCCAAAGAGACTACCTATCGCACCAGCCCCAAGGATTGCTATCTTCATTTCATCATTTTCCATGTTAGAACGGGATTTCTTGCCGCCTCTACATCATCTATTCTTCTTACTGCCGTATTATGCGGTGCTTCCTTTAGAAGTTCCGGGTTTTCCTTTGCTTCCTGCGCTATTTTTATCATTACATCTACAAGGTTATCCAGGTTTTCTTTTGTTTCTGTTTCTGTAGGTTCTATCATAAGAGCTTCCTCTACGATCAGAGGGAAGTAAATAGTGGGGGCATGTACACCGTAGTCAAGCATTCTTTTTGCAACATCCAAGGTTCTAACACCATATCTCTTTAGATTTTTACCGCTGAAAACAACCTCATGCTTTCTAAGCTCTTTATATGGCAAATCATAATGTCCCATCAATTTTTTCCTTAGATAATTAGTATTAAGCACAGCCCTTTTTGTAACTTCTCTCAGACCATTTCCTCCATGGAGTTTAATGTAGGCCCAGGCTCTTACCAAAACGGCAAAATTTCCGTAAAAACCTGCTACCTTTCCTATGGAGTTTTTGATATTATAATCGAAATAATAGGATTTTCCATCGAACTTTATGACAGGCACAGGTAGAAATTCCTCTAAGTGTTTTTTAACGCCTACAGGACCTGCTCCGGGTCCGCCACCTCCATGCGGTGTGGCAAACGTTTTGTGAAGATTAAAATGAACTATATCGAATCCCATTTTTCCTGGTGTTGTAATTCCCATTATTCCATTCAAGTTAGCTCCATCATAATATAGGAGGGCCCCTTTTTCATGGACCATTCTTGCAATTTCAAGAATATTTTCATCGAAAATTCCCAGTGTATTGGGGTTGGTGATCATAAATGCAGCTGTTTTATCTGAAAGCGCTCCTTTCAGTGCATCAAGATCAACAAGACCATTTTTGTCTGAGGGAATCTCTATTGTGGTAAATCCTGCCATTGTTGAACTGGCAGGGTTTGTTCCATGGGCTGAATCGGGTACAATTATTTCCGTTCTCTTGAAATCTTTTCTATTTTCATGATATGCCCTTACCAGGAGAAGTCCTGTGAATTCACCATCAGCACCTGCAACAGGCTGGAGTGTGACTGCATCCATTCCACCTATTGCCTTCAAATATTCTTGGAGTTCATACATGATTTGTAAAGCACCCTGTACAGTACTTGGATCCTGATATGGATGTATGTATTTCACCTCATCCATTGAGACTATCTCTTCTGAGATCTTTGGGTTAAATTTCATGGTACAGGAACCAAGAGGATAAGTATTGAGATCAACACCATAATTCATCTGTGAAAGCCTAACATAATGCCTGAGGACAGCATATTCTTCATTATCATTTATTTTAAGGTCCTTTCTCTGCAGATTCTCAGGTATATCAATTTTATAATTTCTTTCTTCATTTGGTAATTTTACTGTTCTTTTTCCACTCATTTCTATTATTAGTTTTTCATCCCACACGGCCTGATGGAACATTTAGCTCACCTCCTTAAGTGCATTTAAGAGTTTTGCAATATGTGTATCTGTATGTACTTCCGTTACATTGAAAAGCATTGCATTACCCAGTTCAGGGAATGCATTATTACTCCATGTGTTAAGTAGATATC
>CAYSIM010000035.1:5958-10102 GCA_964431165.1 uncultured Thermoplasmatales archaeon
ACCCCTTGAAAGTAGATGTTTATGCAATTTCAGCTCATCCACGGGCAATTTTACAACAAATTCATTAAAGTGTAGCGAGTTGTGAGCGTTGGAATATCCCTTTATGGAACATATGGTACTTCTTACTTCTTCTGCTCTGCCCATATTTATCTCAGCTAGTTTCTTCAATCCAGATTTACCCATGAATGAAAGGTAAGAAGCTGAAAAAACTGCACATAGAGCTTCATTGGAACAGATATTGCTTGTCGCCCTTGCCCTTCTAATATGCTGTTCTCTTGTCTGGAGAGTCATAACAAAAGCTCTTCTTCCATCCTTGTCCTTTGACATTCCTATGATCCTACCGGGCATTTTTCTTACATGCTCCATTTTTGTGGCAAATATTCCAAGTAGGGGGCCACCGAAATTCATGGGATTCCCGAGAATCTGTCCCTCTCCTATTACTATATCAGCTCCATATTCCCCTGGGGGTTTTAGGATTCCAAGTGATATGGGGTTAACTCCCACTATGTATATGAAGTTCCCTAGCTCTTTTATTTTGAGAACATTTTCATCAATCACTCCAAAAAAGTTCGGATTTTCGGCATAAACTGCTGTTGTATTATCATTCACCATATTTTTTAATGATTCCATATCTATTTTACCTGTTTCTTTTTCATATGGATATTCCTTTATTTTAATATTCAAACCCTTTACATAGTTATGGAGAACGCTTTTCTTTTCCCATTGTAAATTTTTAGGTATAAGTATCTCATTTTTTCCATTTATTGCGTTGGCCATCCTGGCAGCTTCTCCAAGGGAGGTAGCAAAATCATACATTGATGCATTGGCAACATCCATACCTGTTAATTCTGCTATATAGCTTTGATATTCAAAAAGTGTTTGAAGCATACCCTGTGATATTTCAGCCTGGTACGGTGTATAAGCTGTATAAAATTCCGATCTGGATGCTATGGAAAAGACTCCAGAAGGAATATAATGTTGATAGACTCCAGCGCCAAGAAAAACAGGCATATCCATTGAAGTTAAATTTTTAGAAAGTATTTCCCTCGCCTTTAATCTCAAGGAGTGTTCATCGATGCCCTCTTCAATTAATAGTTTATCTATCAACACGCTCTTAGGAATATCAGAGAAAAGATCATCAATGCTATTTATTCCTAGGAATTCCATCATTTCTTTTTCTTCATCCATAAAGGTCACCTTGGATACCTTCATGCAATAATAAAAATAAATTTATCCATTAATTTTTCATCATCATAAAAAAATTTTTAAGAGAGTAGATATGGCAAATAACGTGAATATTTATTATGAAAAATATGGTTGTGCATTAAATCAGGCAGAAACAGAACAGCTCGTTGAATCTTACCTGAATAATGGAAATACTCTAGTTAAAAAACCAGAAGATGCAGATATTATAATTATAGGTACTTGTGTAGTAATAAAGCATACAGAAAACCACATGATTTCTAGGATCAGAGAATTGAAAAAATTGAATAAAAAATTGGTTGTTTATGGTTGTCTTCCTGCTGCAAGAAAAAAATTACTTGAGGGTCTTGAAAACCTTGAAATAAAATTGCCGGGAAATTTTTTTCCTGTTAATTCAAATCCTATTTTCATGGAGAACTATGCTACCATTCCCATAGCCCAGGGTTGTACTGGCCACTGCACGTACTGCATTTCAAAGTTGGCAAGAGGGAATCTCAAAAGTTATCCGGAAGAAGTGATAATTGAAAGGATTAAAAAAGCCTTAGAAAAAGGAATAAGGGAAATAAGATTGAGTGCATTGGATACTGCTGCATACGGAATGGAGAGGGATACAAACTTACCCTCTCTATTGAATAAAATTATAGATCTTGAAGGTGAATTCAGGGTAAGGGTAGGGATGATGGAACCTGCTAATACTATAAGGATCATTGATGACCTAATTGATGTATTCAGATCTAATAAAATTTTCAAATTTTTCCATATTCCCGTACAAAGTGGTGATGATAATGTTTTAAAACTTATGGGTAGGAATTACACTTCATCAGATTTTCTAGAAATAATTAAAAAAATAAATAATAACTTCGGACATTATACACTTTCCACAGATATAATTGTTGGATTTCCAGGTGAAAATGAAACATCCTTCCAGAATACGGTGAATATTGTAAATATTTCAAAGCCTGATATACTAAATATAACTAGATTTTCTCCGCGAGAAGGTACTTTAGCATTTGGTCTTAAACAGGTAAAATCATCAAAAGCTAAGGAATGGTCAAAAAATTTGACAGATCTACATAGGAAAATAAGTGAAGAGAGAAACAGTTTACTTCTTGGAAAAAAATTTAATGTTCTTATAACAGAAAAAGGTAAAAAGAATTATCTTGGAAGAACTGAGGGATATAGGCCTGTGATAGTGAGTGGTGTAGAAATGAATAGATTTTATGATGTGGAAATTAAGTCATTTACACCATTTTATTTGATGGGTGAAATAATAAATAATCTTAGTTATTAAAATGAAAAAAGGTTTAAGATTTAAATTACATTATGACTTAACCATGCAGTTTAAATTTCTTACAATTGAGGAATATGATGATGTGATAAATCTCTGGAAGCGAGCAGGTTTGAAATTCAAACCAAAAGGAAGGGATAGTAGGGAATCGATGAAAAAGCAGCTAGAATCATACCCTGATATGCTTCTTGGTGCATTTATTGATGGAAAACTGGTGGGTATAGCCATAATTACCCATGACGGAAGGAAGGGATGGATAAACAGGCTTGCGGTAGATCCGGATTACAGGAGAAGAGGAATTGCAAAAGAAATAATAATGAAGTCTGAAGAAATATTCAGAAGAAAAGGAATTTTTCTTTTTGCTGCGTTGATAGAGGACTGGAATACTGCTTCACAGGAACTTTTTTCCCAAATGGGATATATTAAACACAATGATATTTTTTATTTTTCAAAGAGGGATTCTGATGAATACTGAAGTAAAAGAGATTAAACTCAAAGCTTATGAAATCAGGAAGCTTGCGATCAGGATGATTTATAACGCACAATCGGGTCATCCAGGTGGTTCACTTTCATCTGCGGATATACTTGCATCCCTATATTTCGGAGTATTGAAATTGGATCCTTCCAATCCAGGATGGGAAGAAAGGGATAGGTTCATACTCAGTAAGGGTCATGCTTCTGCAGCCTACTATGCTACTTTAGCATTAAAGGGATTTTTTCCAATAGAGGAATTGATGCAATTCAGAAAGATTGGCTCAAGGTTACAGGGTCATCCCACAATACACATACCAGGCGTGGATATGACTACAGGATCCCTTGGTCAGGGGTTCAGCAATGGTATAGGTATGGCCATTGCTGGAAAGCTGGATAAAAAGGATTATAAAGTTTATATTTTAATTGGTGATGGTGAAATAAATGAAGGTATCACATGGGAGGCTGCATTAAGTGCCCCTCATCACCATCTTGATAACCTAATAGTAATACTTGATAGGAACAGGTATCAGCTAGATGGACCAACGGAAAAAATACTTTCCCTCGAACCTGTTGCTGAAAAGTTTAAAGCATTTAACTGGGATGTTTTTGTTACTGATGGTCATAATGTGGAGGATTTTATCCAGACTGTGAAGAATGCTAAGGATAAAAATGGAAGGCCAAAATTGATAGTTGCAAATACTGTAAAGGGTAAAGGTGTATCATTCATGGAAAATACGCATGAATTCCATGGTAAGGCTCCTAACAAAGAACAATTTGAAAGGGCAATGCTTGAACTGGAGGATCAGGAAAGGAAAATAAGGGAGGGTATAATATGAATGAGAGTCAGAGACAGGCATATGGTGAAACGCTGGTGAAACTTGGAAGTGATAAAAGGATAGTGGTGCTGGATGGAGATCTATCATCATCCACTCATACACTACTTTTTCAAAAATCTTTCCCTGACCGATTCTTCAATATGGGAATACAGGAACAAAATATGATTGGTGTGGCAGCGGGATTGGCTCTATCAGGTAAAATAACCTTTGCAAGTTCTTTTGCTGTTTTTGTTGTTGGAAGGGCCTATGACATAATAAGGCAGAGCGTTGCCTATACTAATGCAAATGTGAAAATAGTGGCTACCCATGGTGGAATTTCGGTGGGGGAAGATGGAGCGACTCA
>CAYSIM010000036.1:0-9939 GCA_964431165.1 uncultured Thermoplasmatales archaeon
TTCGTTAACAACAGCCCTTTCATCGATAGCCCCGCTTTTAGCAGCGAATTTTACCATAGAATATTCACCGCTCACGTTGTAAGCTGCCAGGGGTAGATTGAATTTGTCCTTTGCCATCCTAATAATGTCAAGATAGAAAAGCGCAGGCTTAACCATTATTATATCTGCACCTTCTTCTATATCAAGTTCTATCTCCCTCATTGCTTCCCTTTTATTGGCATAATTCATCTGATATGTTTTCCTATCACCAAATTTAGGTGCAGATTCTGCAGCCTCCCTGAATGGAGAAAAAAGTGATGAGGAAAATTTTGCACTATAGGCCATTATAGGTAGATATTCGTATCCCTCCGAATCCAGTGCCTCCCTTATCGCTGCTACCTGTCCATCCATCATCCCACTTGGAGCGACCATATCCACTCCACTTTTTGCATAACTAACTGCTATTTTTCTATAAATTCCTAGAGTTTTGTCATTAACAACGACGCCATTTTCCACCAGACCGCAATGACCGTGATCTGTGTATTCACACATGCATAGATCTGCTATAATCAGAAGATTGGAATTTTCCTTAAACTTCCTTATTGCTTTTTGTATTACACCATTTTCCATATATGCAGAGGTGGCTTGATCATTCTTTAAATTTGGAATGCCAAATAAGAGTACTGCCCTTATTCCTGATGATTCTATTTCTTCAGAAATTTCAGGAATTTTCTCTATGGGATACCTGTATATACCTGGCATTGATTCTATGGACTTCTTTTCCTTTATGTTTTCATCTATGAAAAGAGGATAAATTAGATCATTCAAATTCACTTCCGTTTCCTTTATCATTTCTCTGAGAACACTATTCATACGCAATCTTCTCATTCTTGTAATAGGAAACATGATTTCACCCCAACATTTCTTTTAATTTTTTTAGCATATCTTCTCCATATTCATCTTCCTTCAAATTTCTTGCTATTCTATCGAACAATTTTTTTATTAGGGAATTTGCAAATTTTTCCACCTTTTCCTTTTCTTCAGGATCAATATATTTCATCAGTTCCTTTATTTCATCCTCCTTAATCATTTCAGCTCTCCTGTAAATGGATGCTATTACATCCTCTCTCTCAAAATTCAATAATTTTTTTTCAATGGATTCTAGTTTCTCCTCCAGAATTTTACCTGCCTTCTCCATCTCATTTACCCTGATAGAAATATTCTTTGAAACATATTCTTTCAGATAATCTAGATCAATAAAATATCTGTCCCCCGGGTTCTCAATGTTCCTTGGATTACCTAAATCCACAATCACCACAGGTTTCTTTCCATGAAAATCAATTTTGGAAAGAAAAATTCCATCCGTCCTGAGGGCCGAAAAAATTGCATCATATTCATCTATTTTTTCCTTTATATTTGCAATTGGATGCGTAACAACTCCATAAATATCTTCCATATTTTTCATCTTGCTAATGTTCCTTCCAAATATTTCCACATCATATTTATTGTGAATATATTTCAGAATAGTATTCGCCACCCTACCAGTGCCAAGTATTGCCACCCTTCCTGATGGTAAAATACTTTCCACTATTTTTACCGATGCTTGAGGAAGGGATACGATACCATTGCCTATCTTGGTACTAGATCTTATTTCCTTTGATACATTCAATGCCTTCATGAATAAATAATTCATATATTTGCCAGAAGTACCATTGTTTATTGCATATTTTAATGCTTCCTTTACCTGTCTCTGTATTTCCTGTTCCCCTGGTACCATGGAATCCATCCCTGATGCTACCTTTAATAAATGTATGATCGCATTCCTTCCTTCAATTAATTTTCCTTTTGGACCTAAAGAAAATAAAATTTTTTCATCCGCATTTTCTTTCAATATGGCATATACTTCGAATCTGTTACAAGTTTTTAAGATCACATATTCATCTGCAATTTTTTTAAGTTTTGAATCAAGAATTTTTTCATCCAGAGAATTCCATCTTTCAAGTTCACTTAGATCCATCTGCCTATAGGTAGCTATAAGGCTAATTAGTCTCATAATGCTTCCTCCAAAGTTCCATGGAATATGAAAAAGCTTTTTCTTTTTCTCCATTTTTTATATAACTCCAGAAGCATTCGTCCCTGAATAAATAGTCGAAAAATTCCCTTCTTTTCATTTCATCGTGGATTATCTCTTTCCTAATTCTTTCTATAACATCCAATGATTTGGAATAAAGTTGAGCCCTTTCTCTAAAGAATCTTGCAAGACTCGGAGCCCTACCAGACGTGGAAAATGCAATGATTGTTTCTCCTTCCCTATAATAGGATGGGAAAATAGTTAAACTTTCTCTATCATCCACTGCGTTGTAAATTTTATTTTCCAACTCGCATAATTTCATTAATCTTTTATTCATTTCTCTATCATTCAAAGATATTATTATGAAATTGGAATTTTTTATGTATTCTATAGCATCGTTTTCATTTTCAATTTTTTTATTTACAATATTTTTAGCAATCTTTTTTATTTCATCATCAACATGATCTGAAACTACCGTTATTTCTGCACCTTCAAGTGACCTTATTTTTCTAAGCGCTACAATTCCACCGCCAAAAATTGTTACCTTAAGACCTTCAACTTTCATCATTATGGGTATATACATCTTCATCCTCCTTCAGATTCTTCAGTGTTCTCATTACCACATAGGGTATATTGTTAGATTTTAAGTAATTGATAAAATCTTCCAGGCATTTTTCATCAGGGCAATGTAACATAGCATAGTAATTGTATTGAAAATCCTTGTCAGGTTTTCTCTTATAGAAATGGGAAATATATTGATTATTTTTGAAGAATTCACATTCGCAATTTTCCATTTTCATGGCAACAAGTGCATTTACTTTATATCCAAGGGCTTTCTGATCAAGAAGTACCCTTAATCCCTTTATAATCCCTCTTTTCTTTAAAAGAAGTATTTGCTCAATTATATTATCTTTTTCCATATTCATTTCTCTTGCAAGATCACCGAAGGGATCTTCAGTTATTCTAATACCCTGTTTTAACCTTTCAACGATTTCCATCCCAGTTCACCCTGAAATTAACATCTAGTTTATAAGATGTTTCGCTCAATAAAATTATATATTTTTTAACATATAAATGTTTCAAAACATTCTCTTCAAAATCCCTTAAAGATTTTTCACTATTTCCGGCGAATGTAAACCATACGTTATAAAAATTATCTCTCAGGTATATATGGGTAATCTCACTTCTATTCTTGAGAATTGATGAAACGATCTCTATATTGGATTCATCTACAGCTATGCCAATCAGCGCCCTATAAAGACCGCTATAATATTTTTCAGTCATCACAGGTATTATTTTCTTAATTATACCTTTTTTATGCAAATCCATAATTCTTCTCAATAATTCACCTTTTTCAATTTTAAGCTCTCTAGCTATTAAATCGTAGGGATCTTCTGAAATGGGGAAATCTTTTTGCAAAATTTCCAGAACTTTCCTATCCACCTCGTCCATAATTTACACCTCGAAAGGACATGCAGGATCTCCTTCAAGATAATCACCTGTATAGGCATAAGCCCTCGATCTGGAACCACCGCAGATCGTTTTGTAAGGACACCTGGAACATTTACCCTTAAGAAGAGCTGGATTCCTTAGCTCATTGAAAACTCTGGAATCCCTGTAAACTTTGACTGGACTTTCCTTTCTAACATTTCCAGTTATTAATGGTAAAAAACCTGTGGGAAATATTTCACCAATATGAGAAATGAATATTGTACCCCTACCATCTGTTACACCAAGACCATTCAAATCCTTAGTAAAGGGTAAATTTCTTTTCTCTTTTATTACATTATAAAAAGGTGCCTCCGTTGTTTTAACCCTCATTTTTTCATTCACCTGTATTTTATATAAAAATTCAAGGGCTTCAAGTACTTCATTCTTCCCAAGGGACAGCTCATCCTTTGCCCTTCCCGTAGGCACTATGAAAAAAACATCCCATGATTTGATTGAATTATCTTTCAGTAACTTCAATATGTTCTTAAAATCATAATAATTGTATTTGCTGAGTGTAGTATTCACCTGCAAATTCACCTTATCCTTAAGATATTTTATAATTTTCATGGAAATTTCAAAAGTACCATTAATATTTCTGAAACCGTCGTGAACTTTTTCATTGCTCCCATCCAAACTTATTGCAACATTTTTCACAGAATGGGATATTTCATTCATCTTTTCTTCCGTTGCCAAAGCAGTGCCGCTAAATGATATTGCTACATGGAAATCCCTTTCCCTGAAAATATCAATTATATCAAAAATATCTTCACGCATAAGCGGATCTCCACCTGTAATAATAATCATAGGCTTGCTTTTGAACTTTAGCATTTCGTCCGCAAGTTTCCTGAATTCATCAAGACTAAGTTCTAGAGGATTTCTATTTTTTGTAGCACTTGCTCTGCAATGCCTACATGCGAGTAAGCATGCCCTTGTTACCTCCAAGAAGGCTATCACTGGATCTTCCATAAAATTCATCATGGTATGCCTCCAAGATCAGAATTTATTTCCTCCTCATAAAGGTAACAATCAGGGTCCTCAGACCACAGATCTCCATTGTATCTCAAAGCTCTCAACCTGAATCCGCCACATATTTCCTTGAATTTACATCTTGAACATTTTCCTTTTAATAACTGAAATTTTTCTTTCCTTAAATTTTTTATGATACCTTCCTCTTTTCTCCATATTTCGCTGAATTTTTTTTCTTTTACATTTCCCATCACATAGTCCCACCAGAACTGGTTTGGATGAACATTCCCCCATGGATCTATGTTACCTGCCTTTATTCCAGAATTATCACCACCTCTTCTCTTGAGAAGATTATAAACATCCTTTGCCCTTCTATCATTATCTTTTATTAGTTTTAGAAGAAGGTAAACTCCATCTGCAGGGTTGTCCACTGTCAATACCTCCATATCTATTCTTTTTTCATGTATTTCTTCAGTCTTTTCTATTAGATAGTCAACTACCTTCCTCCTGGACACATTATCTATATCCTGATCTTTTGTGGATCTTCCAGCTGGCACAAGATGGTAAAGACAAAATCTGTCTACCTCCATTTGTTCACCCAACTCAAAAACATTGGGCAGATCTTCCAGATTATACTTAGTAACTGTAAATCTTATACCGCTCATCATCCCTGCTTCTTTCACATGTTTCAATCCTGAAAGCGCTTTTTCAAAAGCACCCTTCATACCCCTAAAAAAATCGTTTTTTTCACCATACCCATCCAGACTTATCCCCACATACTTTACGCCTGTCTCAGCCAGTTTAAATGCGGATTTTTCATCGATCAGGGTACCGTTCGAAGATAGGGTTACCCTAATACCCGATTTATTCATGTAATCCGATATTTCATAAATGTTTTCATGGAGAAGAGGCTCTCCCCCAGATAATATGGCCACAGGAAGACCCATATTACTAAGATCATCTATAATGCTGAAAATTTCTTCTTTTTTTAGTTCGCCAGGTGATTTTGAAGGAAGTGCACTGGCATAGCAATGTATGCATTTTAGATTGCATCTTAATGTAAGATTCCAGAAAAGTACAGAAAGATCCCTTCTTGTGTATCTTATTACGCTCGGATCAGTTTCATATTTATATCTTTCCTCATCAATGTTCCTGCTAACTGTTCCTGATTTAAAAAGAAGTTGATTTAGGGCTATCATCTATTTGGGAAGATATGAGGTAATATAAAAATTCATTGAAAGGATATCTATCTACTTTAAAAAACATAAGATTAAATAAAAATTTGTATAATCTTGGATGCATGAATTCGGAAGAACTTTTTAAAAAATCCTTAACCCTTTTCCCCGGTGGCGTTAATTCTCCTGTTAGGTACTATCCACCCTACCCCATATTCATTTCACACGGTAAAGGAAGTAAAGTATTCAGTGTTGATGGAGATTCATATACAGATTACTGCCTTGCCTATGGACCATTAATACTTGGTCATTCTCCAGAGGATGTAAAAAATGAACTTTTAAAACAGATTCAAAATGGCTGGATTTTTGGTGCACCGACAGAGCTTGAGGTAAAATACGGTGAAATGATTTCAAGGTATACAGGTATTGAAATGATGAGATTTACTAGTTCTGGAACTGAAGCCACTATGCATGCAATCAGACTGGGCAGGGCATACACTGGAAGGAAGAAAATAATTAAAATGAGAGGCGGTTTTCATGGCTCCCACGATTATGTTCTTGTTTCATCGGGTAGCGGTGCTATCACCATACCGTCTTCTCCAGGTATTCCTGAGGAAACTTCGAAGCATACATTACTAGCAGATTACAATGATTTTTCATCATTGGAAAAAATATTCAATGAGAATGGAAATGAAATTGCTTTACTTATTGCAGAACCAGTACTTGGAAATATAGGTGTTATTTTGCCCGATGAAGGATATTTGAAATTTTTAAGGGAAATAACTGAAAAATATGGCTCCCTTTTGATAATGGATGAGGTTATTACTGGTTTCAGGATCCACTTTGGAACCGCCTCACAATATTACAATATTGATCCTGATCTTATCATAATGGGAAAAATTATAGGTGGAGGTTTACCCTTTGCACTTTTTGGTGGAAAGGAGGAAATAATGAGATTAATATCCCCTTTAGGCAAAGTCTACCAAGCAGGGACATATTCAGGGAATCCTCTTTCTGTTTCTGCGGGCCTGGCTACACTGTATTCCCTGAAAAAAAAGGATTACGGTATTTTTATTAATTATTTAGAAATTCTTAAAAAATATGTGAATGATGCAAAGAATGATTTCGATTCTCGCATAACACTGAATGGCATAGGTGGAATGTTCCAGATATTTTTCAATGAAAATGTGAGGAATAATGATGACGCAATTAAAAGTGATTCTTCGAAATATTTCAAATTTTTCCAGCATATGCTTCTCAATTCCATATACTTGCCACCCTCACAGTTTGAATCCCTTTTCCTTAGTTTTGAACATAAAAAACATGAAATAGTAGAATTTGGGGAGGCTTTGTATGAATTCTTGGAAAAAAATAAGGATAGGAACAAGAGGTAGTAAATTGGCCTTAGCGCAGGCGAAATTAGTTGAGAATCTTTTAATTGAAAAGGGTTACGAAACGGAAATCATCATCATAAAAAGCAGGGGTGATTCAACTTATACACCGCTCAGACTTTCAATGGAATCTGGTATATTTACAAAAGATATAAATAGAGCTTTACAGGAAGGTGAAATAGATATGGCCGTGCATTCTATGAAAGATATACCTACATCACTTGAAGAAAACCTGAAGATTTCATCGGTGATTAAAAGAGGCCCGGTGGAAGATTTTCTGGTCTCAAGATTTTCATTTTTTTCACTTCCTAAGAATTCAAGGATAGGAACATCAAGCCAGAGGAGAAGGGACTTCATAAAATTTTTGAGACCAGATCTTGAAGTATTGGATCTTAGGGGAAACTTGGATACTAGAATAGAAAAATACAGAAGAGGTGAATATGAAGGAATTATTGTTGCAAGAGCAGGACTTGAAAGGTTAAGAATTGATATAGAAGGTGAGATTCTGGATAAGGATATATTTGTTCCACAGGCAAATCAAGGTGCAATTGCAATTGTGACAAGGAATGATGAATTTTCTAGGATTGCTGAAAGTGTGGATGATGTAATTACCCATATGGAAACTATGATTGAAAGGGAAGCATTGAGATCGGTAAATGCAGGATGTCATTCTTCACTGGGCATTTTTGCTAGATATCAAAATAACTTGGTAAATTTCCATGCAGCAATGATAATAAAAGAGAGGAGAAAGGACTTTTATAGATCCTTTTCCCCTGATGAATTTTCAAGAATGCTTGATGATTTCAGGAGATGGTATTATGAATAGAGTTTATTTGGTAGGAGCAGGCCCTGGGGATCCAAATTTATTGACACTTGCAGCATTGAAAGTTATAAAGAAGGCGGACGTTGTTCTTTATGATAGATTAGTGGATAAAAGAATAATAAAACTTATACCTGAAAAGGTGAAAAAAATTCCTGTGGGAAAGAAGGTGGGAGAAGATTCTGATGAAAAGCAATCGGAAATACACAGCCTGATAAAAAAATATTATTCAATGGGAAAAAATGTAGTGAGGCTGAAAGGGGGAGATCCATTCCTATTTGGAAGGGGGGGTGAGGAAATAATTTTCATGAGAAAAGAGAATATTAAATATAAAGTGATTCCAGGAATATCATCAGCAATAGGTGTTCCAACTGCAGTTAGTTTACCCTTAACTCACAGAGATTTTTCTTCATCATTGTTAATTTTACCCGGGCATCTAAAAAAGGGAACCGAACCTGACTGGGCAAAACTTGCCAATTTTGATGGTACTATTGTGATATTGATGGGTGCCAGCAGGATAAGGGATATAGCCGATAAATTAATAAAAAATGGAAAGGATCCATTAACACCTATCTGTGCAATAATGGATGGAACCACGAGGAAACAAAGAATCGTTATCTCCTCCCTAGGGGATATAAAAAATGTAAAGGCACCTGCTGTTATAGTAATAGGTAAAGTGGTGAGTATAATTGGTAAAGATCCTTCTTTTTAGACCTGAAGAAAAATTTGAAGAAATAAAATCTGAGAATGTGGAATTAATAAATTTTCCTATTTTGAAGCTAGTTGAGGAGGATTTCACTCTTGAGGATTTTGATTTTGATACATTTATATTCACTAGTTCTTTTGCATATAATGTTTTTAAAAAAAAGCTAGGCGAAAAAATAAAAAATTTAAAAGGGAAGAGAATTATTGCCATAGGTGAAAAAACTGCAAATTCTATAGAATTCCCCTCCTTTATACCGGAAGAACAATCCTGGAGGGGTATAATCGATATGATTAGACCAGGGGAAAGGGTTTTACTTGTAAGAAGTAGGGAAGGTAATAGAAAATTGCCTGAGGGTATAATAAGTAAAGGTGCATATTTAGACATCATAAATGCTTACCATGCTGAAAAATTGGAGGAAAATTTTAAGGATTGTTGCAGATTACTGAAACAGGAAAAAATTGATGCAATCATATTCTCATCAGGTATGATAGTGAGAACCTTTTTTGAATTTTACAAAAAATATTGTGAAAAAGATGTTAAACTACCAAAAATAATATTTTCCCTAGGGAAGGAAACATCAGAAAATTTAAAAAATTATGTTAAAGAATTTATTGAACTTGATAAACCCGATATTTTTAAAGCGATAAAAATAATAAAGAATGGAAAAATTTAATAATATAAAATCAATTCTAATTGTGGTGATTAAAATGATGGGTGCTTCAACAACTGGTACCTATATACCACCTGATGTAAACACTGTAAAGACGCTAAACAAAGTTGGAGGAATACTAGCTCTGATCTTCGGTATAATTCTTATCTTCATTGGAGCGCTTACTATTATAGTCCTAGTGGGCATAGTACCTTTGATATTCGGTATAGTAAACATAATAATTTATCTTGAAATAAAACAGATAAATTCACTGATAGATCAGCAGAGGTACGTAGATGCAAAGAACAAAACATTTGTATGGATGATCATAGGTTTCATACTTTCGGGTATTATCCTTGGAATAATACTACTCATAGCATGGATAAAATATGATGATATAATCAGGGCTGTTCAGCAGTCCTACATGCAGCAAGGAACAAGCCCTCCACCTACGCCATAAATTTTTTAAATAATACCATATTTTTTTAAAGCTTCTATAACACCATTCCCATACTTTCTTTTTGAAACATAATCGGCATTTTCCTTTACGATTTCCCATGCATTCGAGACTGCTACCCCTATCCCAACATTCTTTATCATTTCCACATCATTTTCACTATCTCCGAATGCTATGATCTCTTCCAGATCGATTGAAATCATTTCAGCTGCTTTTTTTAAACCAAATAGCTTA
>CAYSIM010000037.1:0-9706 GCA_964431165.1 uncultured Thermoplasmatales archaeon
ATCGGCCCCGTTCAGGTAGGGGATATTGTCATGCTTAGGGAAACCGCAAGGGAAGCAAGGAAGCTCGTGGCAAGGTGATCCCATGCCCGTTAAAAGATACTGTTCCTTCTGCGGAAAAGAAATCGAGCCTGGAACAGGTAAAATGTACGTTAAAAGGGATGGAAGTGTACTTTATTTCTGTAGCAGCAAATGCCAGAAGAACATGCTCGAGCTTGGCAGGGATCCAAAGAATGTGAGATGGACAAGGGCATTTGCAGAAGCTAAGAAGGTAAGACTTCACATGGTGAGGCAGGTTGAGCAGAACACTGGTAATCCTCAAGCCTGATGCCATTCAGAGGGGAATGGCAGGGAGGATAATATCCAGGATTGAGGAAAAGGGCTTAAAAATAGTTGCAATGAAGATGGTACTTCTTGACAGGAAAACAGCTGAAAGGCTATACGAGGTGCACAGGGGAAAACCCTTCTATGGATCTCTGTTGGATTACATTACCTCAGGTCCCATAATAGCTATGCTTGTGGAGGGGAGGGATGCAATAAATGTAATAAGAAAATTAATGGGTAAAACGAACGGTGCAGAGGCAGAGCCAGGGACAATAAGGGGAGATTTTTCCACAAGCGTGGAGAAGAATCTTGTTCATGGGAGTGATTCAGAGGAATCTTTCAAAAGGGAATATCCCATATTTTTCAATGAAAATGATATTGTTTCCTATAGAAGGATAGATGAGGACTGGATCTGATCTAGTAATAATTTCTGATGTACACTCAAATATTTTTGCTTTAGAAGCGGTTCTCTCTAAAATAGGTAAGGATAGTATAATCATCCATGCGGGTGATGTTATTGGTTATTATACTTTCCCAGATGAAGTTATTTCCCTATTCAGGAGAAGGGAAATAATTTCCATAAGGGGAAACCATGACAGGGCACTTATTTCTGAAAATTTTATGAATTTCAATGAATATGCAATAAAAGCACTTCGGTGGACAGCCAGAAAAATAAATAAGGAATCCTATGCTTACATTGCTTCTCTGAAGGATAGTGCAAGATTGAACATATTCGGTAAAAGGATAGCCATTTACCATGGAGCCCCATGGGATAATGATTATTACGTTATGGAAGAGGAAGCATTACCCGGGATAATACCTGAGGGTGTGGACATCCTGATCCTGGGGCATACCCATATACCATACATAAAAAAATTTGGTGGAAGGATGATAATAAATCCAGGCAGTGTGGGGCAACCCAGGGATGGTGATCCGAGAGCTTCATTTGCTGTAATTTCCCCAGATATGGATGTAAGGATTGAAAAGGTGGAATACGACATATCATCAATGGAAAAAAGTATGAGGGAAGAAAATCTTCCAGAATTCCTGTGGAAAAGACTTTATTCAGGAGTCTAAGACCAGTGCTTTCTGAAAAGGAAATAGTAGAGGATGGGATCGAAGAAAAGGAATATTCCACCAAGAAGTGGTGGCAGATCCAGGCTGATTGGCATCATTGCTCCAGAGACAGGTGGCGAAAGAGAGGAAAAACCTGTTCTTGTGAAGGAGGTTATACCTGATGATGTTGCTCTTTCCGTTTCATCCACTATGCCCATGGAGAATGACTGTCTTATAGGTACGGCACCCATCTGCAGCCCTGCCCTGAGAACATAGAATATCCAGGCAATATAGAGTGTTGGTGAAATTGCAAGGGCAATTAATGATAAAGAGGCTGCCAGCCTAGACCATACTATTGCCTTCAATTCGTTTCTATGGGATATTATCATTGGCATTATTAACATCATGAGTGTTGTGAATGTATTTGCTGAAGCGAATATTATTCCTATTTCACCTGCTGTTATGTGGAATTTTAAATTGAACCATAGGGAGAATATTGGCATGATCATCCCCGCCCCCAGACCTGACGGTATTGTGGGCAAAGAAAGTTTCACTATATTTTTCCACGATACCTTTGGAAGTATGTTTTTGCTCCTAATTCCCCTATCATCTATACCGAATGAAATGATTGCACCTGCAAGACCGAGTAATGCGGCAAGGTAAAAAAGGAGGTATACGTCCATATGCATATTCTCTACCAAGGCGACGGTGAGTGAACCAGCCACATTGAGCGCCATTCCAACGGCCGATGCCATACCAAGTACCCTGGAAAAATTTTTCCTGTCTGTGAATTCTGTTACAAGTGCCGTCTGTATGGCGCCGAATGGACCTCCAGAACCAATGGGTCCACCACCACTGCCCGTGAATCCACCAAAACCTGAAAGTAATGAAATAAGGAATGGATTTCTTGTATAAAGGAATAATCCTGCTGACAAAGAAAATAATAGGAATAATATGATGAGAAAATTCCTTCTACCATAGTGGTCCGCAAGCATGGAAAGGAATAGTGCAAGAAGTGCATTTATTATGATTGCGGTGCCTATTATGACACCTATGGTAATAAAATCGTAGCCAATATGATACAGATATAGGCTAAGTATTATGTTCAGATATCCGTAGCTGAAACTCAGCAATGCCCTGGACCCTATGATTTTTATGATATTATTATTCATGCTCTTTCAAATAAAATTATATAGTGATATTCCAGATCATGTGCTTTCACAAGCTTGAATCCTATTGCATCCATGTCCTGAATTACTTCCTCCTTCTTCACCCTAAAGGGAGGTCCAAAAAGTCTCTTTTCATTGAAATCCATTATGGCTATATATCTCCTTGACATTTTTTTCATATTCTTTAGCAAATCTTCCCTGCAGCTCCTCCTTAAACCATGGTAAACATTTGCCATGAAGAGCAGATCAAATTCCCCCTCTGAATAACTGCAGAGATCTGCTTTTACCGTCCTTATGCCCATTGATTGCATTTCCTGGAAATAGAAATCATCAATATCTATCGCTGTTACAGATTTTGCATATTTGATAAATTCCCTGGAGTAATAGCCGTCTCCTGCACCAAGATCCGCCACATCCATATTTTTGTTAATGCCAAGGAAATTTACTATCTCCTTCAAATCGTACATGCGCCTTCCATGATGAAATCTTTCCTTCATTTTTATCACCTTTTACATAAGTTAAATATGTATAATTCATTTATCTATTTAATCCTTTCCTTCCATTGTTTCCAAAATTTCATCCATGAGTCTTTTCATGATTAAGAGCTGTTTTCTATGTGAGAAAAGAAATTCTTTTCCATGGTCCGTGATATGGTAGATTTTTATATTTTTACCGTGCTCACCCTGCCTCTCCTCAGGTTGAACGCACCCTTTTCTTTCTAAGGATTTTAGTATAACATAGATCATACCCGGTGGAAGATCTCCGCCTATTTTATCAGATATTCTTTTCTCAATTGCATACCCGTGTAACGGAGATGTATAAAGTTCTTTTAATATGAGAATGGAAATAAGACCCTTCATCATCTTGGACCTTTCCTTCATAATTCATTGCATGTGGCCCATATATAAATAATTTATCTATAAATGTTAAATAATTTCTTTTAATATCAATCGGCATGAATATTGCAAGAATCATTGGAAAATACTACTGTGTTTTTAATAGTAAGGTTCTTGAACTCAAATCATTTTCATTGCAGGATCTCCTGAATATTGAAAGTGTAAAATCAATGGAAAAATACTGCAATGAAAACAGGGAAATGGCTTTTGATCTGCCTGAAATACTGGACCCACCAGTTATACCGCCCAAGCTTCTTGCTGTGGGTTTAAATTATGCAGACCATGCACGCGAGACTGGTCAGAAAATGCCAGATGCGCCTGTTTTCTTCCAAAAGGCTTCAACTTCCGTAATTGGACACAATCATCCAATAATATACCCAAAAATAGTGAAAGAACTTGATTATGAGGGTGAACTTGCCGTTATAATCGGAAGGAGAGGCAAGTACATAGATAAAGAGGAGGCACTTGAATACGTAGCTGGTTTCACAATAATGAATGATGTAAGTGCCAGGGATCACCAGTTCAGATATGAAAGGCAGTGGTTTTTCGGAAAGAGCTTCGATACATTTGCGCCCTTGGGTCCATGGATTGTTGATAGATTTTCCGTAAAGGATCCGAATCAACTTTCAATAAAAACTTGGGTGAACGGTGAACTGAGGCAGAATTCAAACACATCAAATTTGATTTTCAAGGTTCAGGATCTTATAAATTTCATTTCACAGGGTATTACTCTGGAACCAGGGGATATTATTTCCACAGGTACACCTGGTGGTGTGGGCTTTGCCAGGAAACCTCCACTGCTCCTTAAGGTGGGGGATGTTGTTACAATAGAAATAGAAAAAATTGGAAAACTCCGTAATACCGTGGTGGAGGAAAAAATCACGAAATAGTTAAATAATATCAATCTATGTAGAGATTATGATATCCATAATAGGTTCCGGTAGAGTGGGTTCATCTGCAGCAGCTTTTATGATGGCTTATGAGGTGGATAGGGAAATTACAATAGTGGATATTGTTGAGGGCCTTCCCCAGGGTGAAGCCCTTGATCTAAACCATGCGGCGGCAATTCTAGGTAAGGATGTGCATATTAAGGGATCCAACAACTACGAGGATATTAAGGGGAGCGATATTGTAGTCATAACGGCTGGTCTTCCAAGGAAACCGGGTATGACCAGGGAGGAACTTGCTGCCAAAAATGCAGAAATAGTTTCTGGCATTGCGGAAAATGTTAAAAAATACGCTCCGAATTCAATAGTTATAATAACAACAAATCCACTGGACGTTATGGTTGCTGTGCTTTACAACAAGCTGAAATTTCCCAGAAACAGGGTGATCGGTTTCAGTGGTGTACTTGATTCAAGGAGAATGGCATATTATGCATCACAGTTCATCGGTATTTCACCTTCAGCTATAACACCACTTGTTCTTGGTCAGCATGGGGAAAACATGTACCCTGTTCCCGAACTCTCAATGGTATATGGCAAAAGCTTGAAGTCTTTTCTCACAGAGGAACAGTATGCTAAGGTAGTGAAGGATACAATAGAGGCAGGGGCTGCGATAACAAACCTGAGAAAATTCAGCAGCAACTGGGGTCCTGGTTCCGGTCTAACACTAATGGTAGATGCAATAAAGAAGGACAGGAAAATAGCCCTGGAGGCGAGCGTTCTTCTGGATGGCGAATATGGTGTAAAGGGATACTTTGCTGAGGTCCCAGTTATTCTTGGAAAGAATGGCGTGGAGAAAATAATAGAGGTTGATCTCAAATCTGAGCAGAAAGAGAAATTCATGAAGAGCATAGAGGCAATAAAGAATAACTTAAAGCAGGTACCCGAATCATATCTGAAATAAAGCATGTTCCAGGGTATAGACATAGGTAGTACAACAACAAAGATAGTTACGATGGATGGTGAGCATCTCCAGAAGGAGATAATACCCACCATCAAATTCATTTATTCTGAAAAGAGAGAATTCTCCGCTGCAGTTTCAACAGGCTACGGAAGGTTCACAGTAAAATCCTTTAAAGTGATACCTGAAATAAGGGCACATGTTCTTGGGGCACTTTATCAGACTGAATACAGGGACTTCACCCTTCTGGATATAGGTGGCCAGGATTACAAGATTGTCCATGTGAAGAATGGTGTGATACAGGATTTCCTCACAAATGACAAATGTGCTGCAGGCACTGGCAGATTCCTTGAAAAGATGGCACAGGTACTGGATGTTTCCATTGATGAGATATCCCTTCATTACATGGATCCTGTGAAACTCAATTCCACATGTACGGTTTTCGCTGAGACGGAAATGATCTCAAAAATGATTGAAGGACATCCAAAGGAATCGCTTATGGCAGGCGTGAATTACAGTGTTTTTGAAAGAATTAGACCCTTCCTCATGAGATTTAATAGTAGAACGATCATCTTTACTGGTGGTGTGGCAAAAAATCATGCAATCGCAGAAATTATTAGAATTGAGCTAGGGAAGGAAGTGATAGTGCCATCAGAACCACAGGCAAACGGCGCAATAGGCTGCGCATATTATGCAAAAAAGATCAATCTGAGATCTCGTACCCGTATATCCTAGTTATATTTTTAGCTAAAGTTTCAGCATATTTTTCAAATTTCTCGGGAAATTCCTGTTTCAGCATCTTGTACCTTTTTGGAATTGTCTCTATGTCCATTACCGCACCCTTTCTTTGGGGATCATCCAGGAAATCCGTTTCCATGAAAAAATCGTAACCCTTTTTTAAAGCTATCCTGACATTATCCCTGCTGGCCATAACGGATGGAAATATGCCATGATTCTCTTCCTGAAGCACGAATGGAGGACTATAATGCTTCACCACCTTCCATCTCTCAATGCCTGCCCTTTCTGCAATTTGTGCCAACTCCATGAATGTGCTTTCGGTGGCGGATTCAGTATGAAGAACAATGGATGCTCCATGATCCCTTGCAATTTCAAACTGCTTTTTAAGCAATAGATTAAAAAATTCCCATGTTTCAACATCAACAGGAAAATGTGGCCTGCCTATTTCACCTATTGCATGGGCTTTTCCAGATTCTATGTATTTTCCTGCAAGTTCTGTAGCCTCTAGCCATAGATCCATAGTTCTATCCTTTCCCAGAGATTTTATGGATCCAATTGCTTCCACAGGATATGGACCTACTGTTACAAGCACATGCAAATGTGTTTCATTCCTTATTTTTTCCGAAATATGAACTATCTCGTCGTACCTCTGCCTGAAATATTCGATTGAGGGAAAAAATTCAGCAGGTATGTTGCATATATTTATTATGTTTCCGCCGGCCCTTTCGTATCTCTTTGCAGCAAGGACATTTTCACCCTTCACCTGGAGATGAACATGGTTATCAAAAACAGGTATCATGGTTTCCAGTAGGGTTCCCTCTTTTCCACCGCCAGAAGGAATTTTTTCCTCATTGATTCCTCATCACCCTTTCTTATTTCTTCAAGTATTGGAACAAGATTATCATTCCTGAATATGCATGGTTTAAGTTTTCCATCATAGGTGAGCCTGATCCTTGTGCAATTCATGCAGAATTCTGTATTATGCATTGGTTTTACAAGCTCCACCTCATATCTACCACCATTCACTATTATGTACCTGTTCCTGTTATGGAGAGGATTTTTCTCTATTCTGTGTGGTAATGTGTCAAGATAATGCTCAATGCTATCAAGGGGTAAATGGTATGTCCTGTACATGGGTGAATCTATTCCCTCCCTCGGCACCTCGAGTTCTATTATCTGGAGTATCATCTTTGTATCCTTTACAAATTCCATTAAAGATTGTACCTCATCATCGTTTATGCCTTTCATCAGGACCATGTTTATTTTTATGGGGTTTAACTGCGTTCTTTTCGCCTCCTCTATGCCCTCAAGTACATTTTCAAGCATATCCATACCCGTTATTCTTCTGTAGGTTTCCCTCCTCAGAGTATGCAGACTGATGTTTATCCTGTTCAATCCTGCTCTGTAAAGTGATTCTGCCCTATCCTTAAGCTTTGTACCGTTTGTGGTGAGGCTGATATCGCTGAAATATTTCTTGGAAATGGAAATTATTTCCTCCAGATCCTCTCTTTCCAAGGGTTCACCGCCCGTAAATTTCACCTTTTTTATGCCCAGGGAACTTGCCACCCTGAAAACAGTTTCAAATTCCTCTGGTGAAATATCATCCCTCTCCCCCTTTATTCCCTCCCTGTGGCAGTAAAAACAGTTAAGGTTACATCTCTTTGTAATGGATATCCTGATACTGTTGACAGGTCTACCATATCTATCTATCATTGTACTCCCATGGAATGGGGAATAAATAATTTTTTATTTCCTAGGGTAAACAATGGCCAGAAAGAATAATATCAGGATCAAAAAATCCATTATTGAAAGCAGCAGATCAAGGGATGCAAGGTCAATGTTCTGGATAAAGATGTCAAGATGTTCGCAAACTATTCTAACAAAATATAGACCAAAAGCACCTGACACAAAGAGCAATCTCCTGTCCCTGTTCCTCATATATGCATAGAGTGAAATGGCAAAGAGTATAAGTGAAAATATCCCAGACCCTATCCTGAGCATTTCCGCCCAGTCAATACCAACTTCTTCAATCATCCTTTTTTCCTCCTTTTTCCTGAAACTGAAGAGCTCACTCCAAACTTCGGCGAAATTATCGGCCCATCTCTCCCAGAAGGAAGGATAGTAAATTTTCATCAACCTTTCTATATCCTCAGGGTTTCTTATGTAGTACCTTATGTTCCTTCCATCCTTTTCAATTTTTAATACATTTTCTTCTATTAATCTTTTCATATGCCAGCTTACAGTGGGAGATGTCAAACCAGTAAAGATTACAAGATCTGACTGCGTTGATCCTGGTCTTTTCATGAGCATTAACAATATTTTCCTTACACTTTCGTTGGAAATAATGGCAATTATCCCCTTTTCCTTGTCTGTAAACATGTTCCTAGTATAGTACCTCTTGTAAAGACCTTTTTTAAGTGAAACAATGTATCCAAGTTTTTCAAGAGAATATAGATTGTACTGTATATCACCCATGGGTAAATCTAGACTCCTCTTTATTTCCCTCATGTGTTTCCCTGGATTCTTTTCTATGAAATCATAGATTTTTTTCTTATTCCCCTTAAGCTCATCCATTTTTGTATAAAAATAAAAAAATAGTATAAAAATTTATTGATTTTCTTCAGAAGCTACTTCCTCCATGGCATTGGTATCAGTGGATGTCTCTACCCAGAGAATCTTTCCATTACCTGCATCCACCTTTACCTGGTATGTAACATTGTTAACCAGAACCTCGACGGAATATACTAGGTACCCATTTTCATTTTCAAGTGTAACGTTCAGTACCTTCCCGGATGCAAAACTTGCATTGCTCAGAACTATTGAAGTAGCCTGTGCAGGTGAAATCTTTGCAAGTGAAGAAAGATTATCATCGGAATAATTCTCCGGTATTGCTATGGAACCCGTGTAATTTGGAAACTGCTCATTGACAGTCTGGTTCAGCTGTTTCTGTGCCGGAGCTGCCTGGGTATGGCTTGACGATTGTGCTATTGCAAGGGCTGAGATACCCACTATTGCTACCAATGCTATGGCCAGCAGTGCCTTTAGGATTTTCATCTTATCACCTCTTGTTGCATTTAATAATTTTTTAATTTAATCATTCTGGTGCATTCATCTAAATTCATTTTTTTAAAAAAGTTATATATATGATTTCTTTTAAAGGTATTATGGCGAAATATCTCGTTACAGGTGGGGCTGGCTTTATAGGTTCAAATCTGGTACGTGCTCTTCTTAAGGAAGGGAATGATGTTGTGGTTGTGGATAGCCTCCACACAGGTAGTAAAAACCTGATCTCAGGTCTGAATGTGGAATCATATTTTATGAGGGTGGATGAATTCTATAGGAAGGGAAACTGGAAAGGCATAGACGGTATTTTTCATCTTGGTAAACCATCCTCTACCCCCATGTATAAGGAAAATAGGGAAAAACTCCTTGAAAGCACCAGTGGTACAGTATCGATCCTTGAAATTGCGAAGGAATTGAACGTTAAACTTGTTACCGCTTCCTCCAGCTCACTTTATAACGGTCTTGAACCACCACATAGGGAGGATATGATAATAAAGCCCACGGATTTTTATACAGAAGCAAGACTTTTTGAGGAGAGGCTTGCAAAGGTATACCAGGATCTGTACGGTCTTAGATGGTGTGCCATGAGATTTTTCTCCGTATACGGGCCTAGGGAAG
>CAYSIM010000038.1:0-5133 GCA_964431165.1 uncultured Thermoplasmatales archaeon
GGATGTAAAAGAAAAGAAGATAGAACTTAAATAATTTTTTATTTTTATTCTTTTAATTTTTCCTGCACCTTTTCAATGACACCGTCTGGGTCCTTATAGTATTCTGATACTATTTTTGCTACTTCCCTATAGTTTGATACATTTATTTTTTCCATATATTCAAGAACCAGTTCCCTTCTTTTTACCTCTATTTCCATCCTTCTTGGTGACCAGTTCTTTATTGTACTAATTTTTTCATAAACATAGCTGTGACCACTATAGTTGAATGTATCATCCGCCGGATTCCATATATATGCATTATTTGTAACAAGTTCCCCACTTTCAGGATCTATGGCCACTATTTCAGTAAGGCTTTTTACTCTCCTGGTCATCTTTGGACCTACCTTTACCTGCCCCTGTAATAGGATGAGATCAAGTGATGTAAGAAGAGCCCTTGGTAGATTAATGGGTTCATTTTCTAGCCTGTGAACAAGTGATTTTACATCATCGGCATGGAATGTTGTATAGCAGGTCTTTCCAGTTGCCATTGCCTGGAATACTGTATAGGCCTCCTTACCCCTTACTTCACCCACTATTATGTAATGTGGTCTCTGTCTTAGTGCTGAGGTAAGGAGATCGAACATATCGATTTCACCCGCCCTTTTCCCTGTCACTGGGTTGAACTCGCCGTATCCTTCCCTCACAAGAGAGGGTATCCAGTTCTCATGAGGCAGATTTAGTTCTCTTGTATCTTCTATACTTACTATTTTTGCAGATGGGGGTATGAAAAGAAGAGTTGCATTGAGTGTTGTTGTTTTACCAGAAGCTGTTCCACCAGCAATTATCATACTAATTCCATTTTCCACAGCTAGCCATATGTAAGCCATCATTTCTCTGGACATTGTTTTGAATTTTACAAGGTCGAGCGGAGTGAAGGGATTTGGTTTGAATCTCCTTATTGTAAAAGATGATCCCCTTTTAGTTACATACTTTCCAAGGGTGGCCTGCAACCTAGAACCATCAGGCAATGAAGCATCCACCATGGGATTGGCTATTGAAATATGCCTCCCACTTTTCTGCACAATCCATATTACAAAATTATCAAGTTCTTCTTCATTCTCAAATTTGAATGTTGATCTTATACTCTCATATTTCCTATGGTATATGTATATTGGAATATTAACTCCATCGCAAGAAATATCCTCTACCTCTGGATCAAGCATTGGTATCTGAATCGGACCATAACCAGTGAAATCCCTGTTTAAATAATATGTGAATTTTTCAATCGTCTCACTGTTGATCTCTTCATCCATTTTTTCCAGGAGTTTATTCATTAGATCTATTATATATGAATTCTTTTTTTCAGGTGTTTCAAATTCCATATAATCTATTTTGTCAACAATGTTAGCCTTCAGTTTTTTGTAAATTATCCTTTCCCTAGGATCAAGTGGTGGTTCAATGAAATCATAAATATATTCATTGTACCTCTGGTTATAGAGTATCCTCACGTATGAAAATGGTTCCTGTATTTTTTGTATTTCAACTACCTTCAATTCAGGGTCGGATATTTCAGGGATTGGAGTTTTATAATTTATCTCTCTTTCCAACTTTTCAAAAGGTACCTTTACCTTCAATATCTTTTCCTCTAGATCCTTCTTTACCAAAGGTTTAATTATTTTAAGGTACCATTCGCCTTTCAATTTATCAGTTTCCACCATTTTTTCCACCTCATACAATACCCATCATTCTAAGAAAAATATAACCTGCAAGTAGCATTACAAAAGCAATGAAAAATCCTGCCTCATATTTACCCTTGGAAAGTACACCAGCTAGAATTCCATCTCCTACGGCATTTATAAGTGTTGCCACGACAAATAAGAATTCCACCTGTGGTATTAACCTGTACTGTACTGTAACAGGCGTACCACCTACAGACGATACACCAGAAAGTGCACTTCCTGCTTTATACATTTCTGGGAAGAAGGAAGCAGCCAGTATCATTATGGTAGCAAGGAAAACACCAAAAGCTATGAACATTACAAAGACATAAGTTTGCATTTCTATTACCCTTTCTTTCTCCACAGTCTGAGCTTCCATGGCCGCATGTGAAACCATATTAAGGACATCAGCTACATTTCCACCTGCCTCATTAGCCTTTATTATTATTGTAATCATCCTTTCCACAAGTGGAGTTTTTACCCTTTCCTTAAAACTTTCCAAAGCCTCGTTTACAGGAACACCCCATTCAATTTGTGCAGCCATCTTTTTTATTTCCTTCGTAAGTGGTCCATATTTGCCGGTAGAGGCCACTATTATGCTTTCTGAAAGCGTCATGCCGAACCTACCTGCCTCTGCCACATCCCTGAGAAAATCTGGTAGTCTTTCTTCTATATCCTTAATCCTTTTGCTGTATCTGTTATAGTATATTCCGTATGGACCAAAATATAGGGAAATTCCTACTACCACCAGATCCATTGGTTTGAGAAATTTAATGGATATGTATCCAAAATAATAGATAACACCAATAACTACAAGGAGTGACCCTACAACAAGGGAAGAATAAAGTATGATTTTGCCCTTGTTCATGAAACCACCTCACTTGTGGATTTTATTATCCAGGCGAAAAGTATCACTAGAACTGGAAGCATTATGAATACAACAAAATAAAGTAGAAGCATAGATGTTTCGGGAGATGGTGATATCAACGCCATTATGGCTACTATTATAATTAAAAACAATGGAAATGCAACACCAACCGTAACAAAACTTTCAGCAAAAAGTGAGAGCGTTTCCATGGTTTTTTTCATTTGCAATCTTAGCTCATTTTCATACTCTTCACTCTTTGCTATAAAATAGGGTTTTAATCTACCACCAGATGTGGATGTGGTTACCACACCTTGCAGAAATTCTGACCATTTTTGACTAGGGGATCTTTTTGCTGCTTCCCTAAGAGCGGTGAGTATATCTTTCCCAAGAAGTTCTGTATCCCTGGTAATCCATTCAGCTTCCTTTGCTACCTCTTTATATTCAGGTCTCCTTGCTAGCTCTTTGAATATCATATCAACATTTACATCAGCCGATGCAAGTGCGGATATAAAATTCATTGTAGCAGGAAGTTTACCCTCTATTTTTTTCCCGCGTGTCTTGGCAACACTTGCCGGGTTGCCCATCATAATAATGTAAATAATTATAGGTACAATAAAAACGGCAAACAATCCAAAAATTTCAAATATAAGATTGCCAAGAATTATTGTGAAAATTAATAAAATGAGCATTCCGAGGGCAGATAAAAGACTAAGAAAATAAACATAGGCAATATATTCCTGTGGTCTTATCATCATATGTGCCTTTAAAAGGTCTTCACCTAGTTTTGACATATTTTTATTTTTTGTTGCTAAATTACCGAAAATCTTGAAAGCAATTTTTTGATAAGTATTTAACAATGAATATGATGGGCCTGTACCCTTTGGTAATGCTACCTTGTATATCTTTCCTTCTTCCTTTTCAGGTAATTTTTTATTAAATATATTAAAAAATTCCAATCTTTTCACCCCCTGTTATGTAATCTGCGAAGTATCCTGTACATATATATATGCCTGGACTACATTAACGTTGGTAATTTTATCAAATTGAATAATATTACCATTTATATATGAATTCGAATAACCATAGGAGATTGATTTATTCTGATACCATGAGAGAAATAGTGAAGAATAACAGCTGTTTATTTTCAAATACACACTTTTGTTATTGATATTAAATGTTGATTTTGATATGCTAAGTATATTGAACTGTAAATTCTGGGTATCAATGCCTGTGTATGAATAATATGGACCTAAAATAGTATAAAGATAAATATTCAGATTGACCTGATTAGAACCAATGTATGAAATTGAAAAACTTGGTCCTACAAATATCGTCGAACTATTTTGATTTACATTTTCCCTCACTATGGCTCCATTGAGAAATAAAATTTCCTCCTGAGGATAATAGGAATTCAATGTCTTTACGTAGAAATAGCCAGTTGAATTAAAATAAAGATTCTGGGATCCTCCAATGGTAAAATTTAGTGAAAATATTGGAATTCCCGATGTATTGATTAAAAGTAAAGATGGAGAAGAGGGTGCAAAAATAGGTATACCGGATGCACCTAGTGTAACAGGAGCAGTGAATGAAAAATTGACCTGCCCTGTAGCTATGAAAAGATCCATTATAGTTTTCATTTGTGAAATTTGTGAGATCACAGTATTGTCCCTTTGATATTCATTTGACTTCATGTATACGGGAACATATTGTGTCATAAATGCAGATAATATTGTAACACCGAGAAGAAGTGCAAACAGAGTACCAATAACCGATGCAACTCCCCTTTCTTTATAAACAAATTTCATATCTGTTTATAATTATTACTTATCTATATAAATATTTTCCAATGAGAACTCAACAGAAGTCCTTTTTAAAAAAATTTGATAAACTAATTTTCCTGAAAGTGTTCGCAGTAACATTTCAAAAAATTTTATATATATTATAGTACAATTTATAAAAGGTATCGCATATTCCCATACTACATCAGACAATATTATAAATCTCATTAATAAATATGTTGATGGTGTTAGCTTAAGTATACAGATCGCTATAAAAAATAATTTAACGTCAAAGTTTTAATTTCTTAAAGAGTTGACTCATCACATTAAATATGCCATACCATTCTTTTATTACCCTAAAATGATTAAATAAGGCACTTGTTAAATCATACAGGAAAAGATTTAAGAAAGAAAAGTTATTGGAAACAGGGAGAATTAAGAAATTGATGCTACTCCCATACTATATATTTAAAAATAACAGGAAGAGATCTTCTAAGGAAGCAGATGATGGTAATTAGGAATCAGTATAGGATCAGTGCATAGCTAGTGAGCAAAAATATTTCTTTTATTTTTAAATGATAAAAAAACAATTTATTATATTTTATTTATCAAAAAAATTTGAAAATGGAGATTTTCTACATAAAAATTAAATAATGAGAAATACATTATATGGCTACTATGAATGGAATAGACATAAATTACAGATTTCCGTACGAATTGCTACAGTTCCTACTTTTCAAGAACGGAAATTCGCTTCTTGTTAAAGGTCCTCCTGGTGGGGGAAAAACAA
>CAYSIM010000038.1:5143-9688 GCA_964431165.1 uncultured Thermoplasmatales archaeon
TCATTGCAGATTTTGGAAACTTTACAAGGAAAAAGCAATATTATATATTTATCCACAAGGGTGGGGGATGCTAGCCTTTACCAACAGTTTCCATGGCTTAAAAATTTAGAGAAAAATTTGAAAATATTAATTGCATCAAAAATACTTCTCGAAGCTATTTCTCAGATAGAGGAAGAAGAAAAACCTGTAGAAGAGTATGGCAGGAAATTTTTACAGGAAATAACGGGAGAAGGACCTAAAAGAGTACCAAGGATTGAATTTCAGAAAATTTTCAAGGATAAAAAAGCGCCTGAAGTAAAACGTGTTTATGACAATGTGGAGATGAATTTACCTAACAAAAGTGTAATAGTGATAGATTCTGTTGAGGGTATCACTTCTAGATTTGGAATTGGCGAGGATGTTTTCGTTTCAATGATTCAGAAGGATTTAGTGGAAGGTGCTAATGCATCTGTAATATTTGTATCTGAAAAATATAATGTCTCTCCAGAGGATTACATAGTTGATGGTGTTATATATCTCAACCATGACATAGATGAGGGCAGGAGAAGGAGAGTCCTAAAGATAAACAAACTAAGGGGTGTTGAAATTGCACAATCAAGCTATTCATATACATTACAAGGTGGTAAATTCTTTACTTTTTATCCTGAAGAATATGAAAAAAGAGAATTGACAAAATTTGAATTCATCAAGAATGAAAAAAATTATAGCACAGGAATAGCTGATCTTGATAAGATACTTGGTAATGGGCTTAGACCATCATCATTTTTTGTTCTTGAAATAGGAAAAGATATTCCGATGGATGAATTAAGACTTTTCTTTAGACCAATACTACTCAATTTCATTTATAATAAAATGGGTGTTTTCATTATTCCAATAGGTGGATGGAACGCTTCAAGGCTTGAAAATGATCTAATAAGATTCGTGGATAGGAATTTGTTCCAGGATAATGTAAGGTATATTGACTATAGTGTGGAAGAATCACAGTTACCCTTTGTTGTTCCTGCAGGCGGAACGGATAAAATGCAAGTTAATCAAAGGATTCTAAAAGCTTTGCTAGACCTTTCAGGTATGGAAAACAGGAGCATACTTCATTTGATAGGTACTGACACACTCGAATATCTTAAGGGTACGGAAGAAACAATAAAACAGCTTTTCAATATGGCACAGTCCATTAAATCATCAACAGATATAGCTTTACTAACGGTTAGGGAGACACAGTCTCTAAAGAATGAAATTATTAACATATCAGATTACTATTTGAGGCTCGTAGAATTTGAAAATGTGCCTTTTATTTATGGAATTAAGCCAAAGATACTATACCATGCCATAATGGTGGATAAAAATAAGGGATTTCCCAATGTATCTCTAATTCCAATGATTTAAGTCTTTGTTTCGAACCTTGACCACCACTCATCCACCATTCTCTGTATTTCCTTGATTTTTTCAGGTTCATTGAATAGGTGCCTGAATCTTCCCTGTGGCTTAAGATACTCTTCAACCGGTTTTCTCTGTTTAGGCATATAGGTAATTCTAATTTTTGAAAAATCCCCATTTTCTATTTCCCAGAGGGGAAATATTCCTGTTTCTGTTGCGAGCCTCATTATCTCAACAGTCTTGCTTGGATCGTGTCTCCAGCCTGTTGTACAGCTGGAAATTGTATGGATAAATTTAGGACCTTTTATTGAAAGTGCCTTTTGTATTTTCGCCTTAAAGTCAGGAAGAAATGCAGGATTAGCGGTGGCAACATACGGTATCCTGTGGGCTGCCATAATTTCCGCAATTGGTTTCTTGAATTCCTCCTTTCCCAGGGGTTTTGATGGCCCTACCTGAGATGTGGTAGTCCAAGCACCAAATGGAGTTGATGATGATCTCTGGATACCAGTATTCATGTATGCTTCATTATCATAGAGTATATATAGAATATTATGTCCCCTTTCCGCCATACCGCTTAAACTCTGAAAACCAATGTCTGATGTACCACCATCACCACCAAAAACAATTATGTTTATGTCTTCTCTCTTTCCAATTGCTTTTAGAGCAGCATCGATCCCACTTGCTGTTGCAGCAGCGTTTTCAAAAGCTGTATGTATCCAAGGTACTCTCCAAGCAGTATGCGGATAGGGAGTTGAAAATACTTCTAGACAACCTGTCGCATTAACAACAATTGTTTTTGGACCTGATACCTTGAGAACCCATTTTACAATGATTGGAGCTGCACAGCCGGCACATGCTCTATGGCCTGGAGCAAAAAATTCATAATCTTCGTAATTCATATTGAACCCTCCACTTCCTTTACAGCTTCCTCATCTACATCTATCCAGTTAATCTCCTTGAATTTACCTTTTATTGCATTCTTCGCCAGATTATACACTTTTTCATAACTTTCTATTTTTATGTCCCTTCCTCCCAGCCCCAATATGAAATCAAGAATCCTTGGTTTTTTCTTCGCTGTGTTGTAACTGGCAACCAATTCTGTAAATATTGCACCTGCAAATCCAGGGCTTATATTTCTATCAACCACTGCCACGACTTTAGCATTTTTTGTCATTTCAACTATTTCCTCCTTTGGAAAAGGTCTATAAACTGTGATCTTTACCAGCCCTACCTTTTCACCTTTTTCTCTTAGACGCCTTACGGTTTCTCTTGCAGTGCCTGTCATGGATCCCATTGTAACAAGAATTATTTCTGCGTCTTCTACCATATAACCGGATATCTTTTGATATTTTCTACCGAATCTTGTTTCAAATTCATTAAATACTTCATCTATCACCTTTTTGGCATTTTCCATGGCTAAAAACTGCGAATACCTTATCTCTATATAATGCTCTGGAAAAACAAATGCCCCAAATGTGGCGGGCTTATCCGGGTCCAGGATAGGGTAATTTAATTTTTTTTCTCCCAAAAATTCATCTACTTCCTTCTGTTCTGGAACGTTCACGGGTTCCATGGTGTGGGTGAGTACAAATGCATCCATACCCATCAAAGCTGGAAGTAGCACTTTTTCATTTTCTGTTACCTTAAAAGCAATTAAAGTCAGATCAAGAGCTTCTTGATTTGTTTCAGCATAAAAATGAATCCATCCAGAATCCCTTTCAGCAATAGTATCTTGTTGATCAGCCCATATATTCACAGGGGCACTTAAGGCCCTGTTACCTATTGCCATTACTATTGGCAATCTCATTCCACTTGCAATGAAAAGTACTTCGTGCATTAAGGCCAATCCCTGGCTTGCAGTAGCAGTCATAGCTCTTACACCAGTGGCTGCTGCCCCTATTGCTGCTGATAAAGCTGAATGTTCGCTTTCCACGGGTATGAATTCTGCTTCCATTTCTCCATTGGCGATCAATTCTGAGATTTTTTCAGGAAAAAGTGTTGATGGAGTAATTGGGTATGCTGGGATTACTTTTACTCTAGCCAGTTTTGCCGCATAAGCGGTGCTTTCATTCCCTCTTAGCATCATCATAGGCATATTATTTCTCCTCCCTCACAAAATCTATGGCCTTTGTAGGGCACTCATTAACACATATGCCACATCCTTTACAATAATTGTAATCAATAACAGGAACAGGCATCTTTATAAGTTTTGGATTTGCCACTGGATAATTTTCGCCTTCTTTTTTAGATATTGCAGGTTCAGGACAAAAATTCCAGCATATCATACATCTTATGCATTTTTCATATCTTATTACCGGTCTAAATGTTCTCCAGGATCCTGTTTCTTCCAGTGCAGTGCTTCCAGGTTCAGTTATTGCTGCACCTCTACTAATTTTCATTTTATCACCACCCTAAAATTGTTTTATTATAAGATTCTAAGGCTGCTTTGGCATTTTCCTCAGGTCTTGATGGTGCAGTTGATTTTATGGCCTGTAGAACACTTTCAATTTTCACATTTCCAACGGCTTTTGCATATGCACCTAGTATCGCAGTATTGACAATAGGTGATGCTTTGGAACCAAGACCGAGGTTTACCGCCACATCAGTTGCATCTACAACAGCCACCTTGAAATTTCCCAAATTTAATTCTTCCGGCTTTTTCTGTGTGTTTAATATAACATAGCCTCCTTCCTTAAGACCTTTTAAAACATCCACCTTTCCCATTAATGATGTATCCAGAACAACTACAGCATCAGGATTATATATATACATTTTTATATCTATTCTTTTATTATCTATTCTAGTATATGCTTCCACCGGTGCTCCTCTCCTTTCAACACCAAAAAAAGGGAATGACTGTACATCGTTGCCTTCAAGAAATGCCGCAGTTGCAAGTATATTAGCTGCTGTAACTGCACCCTGTCCACCTCTACCATGAAACCTTACCTCAAACATATGTGGACGAGATTGTTAATTCAAATATAAACATTTTTAAATGTATAAATAAAATATTTATAAGTTTATAAAAAATTTAATCATCATATTTTGATCATTTTCTTAATCCTTTGGCAAAACGTGAACTACCCCTCGCTTTCGCAAGGGGCTTCCTGCTTCATAGAAAAGACTTGCCCGGAAACTATCTCTTTATACGAGATGTTTCTGAGTAGAGGT
>CAYSIM010000039.1:0-4811 GCA_964431165.1 uncultured Thermoplasmatales archaeon
ACCGATTTGTTCACATTTTTTAAAGATTTCAGGAAGAAATAGAATACCCATATTGCAAAGAAGAGTATGACATCATCATAACCCCCCCAGGAAGCTACACTCCTCATCATATTGGATGCACTTGTGGCAATCAGGAATGCAGAAATTATACCCACCTTCCTGTTGAATGCCTCCTTACCCAACAGATACATCGGTATTGCTATAAGCGCACCAAATATTGCAGTGATCATCACAAGTGAATATCCCAGGGCATCATGCATATTACCAACGAATGGAAGGTAAAGATAGCTCATGGCCACCACTGCCCATTCGAAAAAGGGCGGTCTGGGATCTGGGAATCCAACAGGATAATTAAGCATTGGATCCCAGAGAAGTTGGTGACCCGTTGCAACAATATAATTAATTACCCTTTCATGGTAAAATGTATCTGCTCCACCGGAAACAGCAAATCCATTTGCTATGGAAGGTCCTATTGCATAATATGTTCTTAAAAACAGGCCGAGGAAAACAATGGAAATCATTATCACCAATACCGAAATGTCCCTTTTTGTATCCTTGGAAATATCGCTAAATTTCATTTATGTTTTCACCTTCCCAGGTGGATAGGTTTGTAAAGATTAAGACAATCGTAATAAAAAGTTTTCTTAATCTGAGGTAAATACCCTCTTTACGTTTGGTCTTTCCTTATAAAAAATTGTGGATCCGCATTCGCAGGAAAGGTTTGTTGAATTTATGTCACCTTCGTAAATTTTACCACAGACTGCGCACCTAAACCTGGACATTTTCGCCCTCCTTCATAATTTCCTTCCTTACAAATGGAACGTATGCGCCACCTGCCATCGTATAGCCACATCTTTTACAGCTCCATATACCAGTGCTTACCCTTCTCAGTGTTCTATGACCACATTTCGGGCAAACATAAATGCTTGTCCTCTGTTCCATAATTTCCTTCCATTGTTTCTTAGGTGCCACACCGTATCTAGGTCCAAAACGTGCGGCGATTCCAAGTTTTTTTGTTCTCCTGCTCATTTTGAATCATCCCCTAATATGAAACTATTTCTTAAATATTTCCCGGCCTCAAGTGAAAGTTTAAGGGTGTTAAGTATCTCTTCCCTGGTGAATGTACCTTCTAACCCCTTCTGTATTGCATTCACACGACCTTCTTCGTTTGTTGTAACTGTTATCCTTGAATGTGCTATGTTCTCCTCATCCAGGTTAGGATCAAGAACTATTTTATTACCTATCTTAACGAAAGTTGTTGTGGAAGGATAGTGTATAATAGGTAGTACAAAATCCTCTCCAAGACCATATCTTTTTGCAGGTACGATTGAATTTTTAAGAGCAATGATGGAACCCAGGGCTGAAGCGTCAAATAGGTTCCCATCATAATCAAGAACATGAATGTCAACGAAAATTATCCATACAAGTTCTCCTTCTTTAATCACAAGTTTTTCCAGATCTATGGCCTTGCTTTCCCTTATACCCCTGTCCACTACCCTTGCCAGCTCTATTGCCTCCTCACCCGGTGGACCCGCCTCGAAAGTTGGTGAAGCAAGAGGGACCAATTCAGCGTTTGTGCTTAAGACACCTGTATTGGGAGTATCGGGAAATGGTTCGCCCGTTTCTATTTTAATTCCAACCAATACCTGTGTATTACCAAGCTTTACAAGAGCTGAACCGTCCGCACGCGGTATGAAATTTTTTATAACCTCTATCTTCCTGAATTCGTTGGGACCTCTACCATCTATTCTTGAACCCTGGGAAAGGAGTTTCTGTATGTAATCCCTTTTAATTTCTGAAACAACGCTTTCAGTGAATTTACTCATGGTTTTCATCCTCCTGAGCTAAATTTATATATTTTTTCTTCAGTGCATCTTTCTGAATTTCATATATTTTCAAGGCAGCTTCTATGGCCATGTTCAGTCCCTGCTCAATCTCATCCATGCTCATATCACCATCCATCTGGAAAAGAACTATTTCCTTGGTTCTTGGTATTATTGCCACGGGAAGATCTGCCTGTCCGTAATTATCCTCTTCCTTGTTAAGGTCAAGCACCACTGTATTTTCCACTTTACCTGCAGCGCAACCTACAATAAGATCCTTCATAGGTATCCCTGCATCTGCCAATGCCACAGATGCTGCAGTGAGACCAGCAATCCTCGTACCAGCATCAGCCTGGAGTACTTCAATGAAAACATCTATTGCTGTTCTTGGGAACTGTTCAAGAAGAACGACAGAACTTAGCGCATTTGAGATCACAAGTGAAAGTTCTATGGACCTCCTGTCTGGTCCGGGCTTTTTTCTTTCATCCACCGAGAATGCTGCCATATTGTACCTTGCCCTTAGTACTGCCTTGCTAGGATCCTGCATATGTTTTGGATATACCTCCCTGGGTCCATAAACAGCCGCAATAATCTTATTATTACCCCACTCAATGTAAGCAGATCCATCAGCCCTTTCAAGAACTCCCGCCTCTATTTTTATGGGTCTCAATTCATTAAAAGACCTCCCATCAATCCTCTTTCCATTTTCATCAATCAATTTAATATCTTTGGCAATGCCACTCATTTTCATCATTCTCCCTTTTTATTTTTTGAAAGGTAATCCTTTACCCTATCGGTAAGCCCTACAATATGTGCTTCCCTTTCTATTATCCTTATTGCACCCACTACCTTTAGGATTGCATCTATAGAGCCATCCACCCAGATGACGCCATTCTGACCGACATAAATTTTTGAATCCGTCATTTCTTTGAGAATTTTTATCATTGATCCATCTTTGCCTATTATTCTAGGTACTTTTGTAGGTGAAACAGTAATTATATGCCCCCCTTCAAGCTTCCTTAAACCTGGTTCCTTCATTGTCAACCATACCTGTTTCACCTCATTAACACTCATAATTTTTGCTATTATTGTATCCCCCACATTGAGATATTTTCCAGTATCACCGAAATCCACTTTCCAAGGTGTATCGTTCACATGTAAGGGTGCGAGATAAGGAGCATTTATATCCACCACCCAGTTGGATGGCATAATATCCACTACCTTACCTATTACCTTATCACCTTTCTGTGGCTGATACCTTCCTGAAAGAGGGATTATATTCACATATCCTGATTTTATTGATTTTATACCAAGATATTCCACATAGGCCTTTCCATTTTCAATGTATATACCATTTCCAGGTCTGTTTCCCATAAGATCTATTTCATCACCTGGCAGAACAATTTCGCGTATTTTTTCCATTTTAATTCACCCTTTAACCATTTTTGTTTCCACGTTTCCGTGAGTCTTTTTATTCAGCATGTCAAGGAATTCAGATTGCATACCTGCAGGTATTTCCACAATAGCTTTCCAGCTACCATCGTTACCCCATTCCTCCTTTACCAGTGTACCCATCCTTACCAAATCCTGGTAAATTTTACCATACCCATCGGCGCTTACCTTTATCTCGTATTTCATTTTCTCTATCCTAATGGGAATTATGGCCTTGATTGCCTTGAGCACTATTGGAACCTGCTCTTCAACACTCTTCATGGGATCTATGTGAACCTTTGCCTCCTCAATGGCCTTCTCTATCCTCTGAGGAGGATGGGGCGTATTTGTCTGTGGATTTATGGCATTTTTAGCTATTTCATTGACTATCTGTTTTTTCTTTTCCTCGAGCATCTTCCTTCTCTGTTCCGTCGTGAGCTGTACCTGACCCTTAAGAATTATCTGTTTCGCCACCTCATTAATATCCGTTGTACCAAAAACTTCCTTAAGCACCTCTTCCCCTACCTTATCGCCCTTCCTAGCATCCTTGAAGACCTCATCTATTACCATATAATCAACTATGTTAACTTGCTTTCCTGATTTAAGTAAATCAATAAGTTTTGGATCTATAAGTATTTCCAGTCTGTGACCCTTTGCCTCATACCTGGCTATTACTGAATCCTCCAGCCTTACCATAAAAACTCACTTCAGCTCAATTTTTTTATATAAACATCCACCTCTTCTGGAGGAAGTATCGTGAAATTTGTACCCTTAGTTATAATGCCTATTTCAACGATCATCGGTTGTGTAGGATCCTCACTCACCTGTTTCATTGCCTTCAAAGCTAGTAATATAGCATCGTCCTTGGACATATTTTCCTGATACTCCTTTTCAAATATTGCCATTATTGTTTCCCTTCCTCTACCTATGCACGAAGCTTTATAGCCAGTAAACGCTCCGCTCGGTTCAGTCTCAAATAGATATATGTCTGTGTCATCAATTCCTGCTACAAGAAGTGAAGTACCGAATGGCCTTACACCACCGTATTGGGTATACTGCTGAATGTAATCGCTAATTTTTTTAACCAAGGGCTCTACACCTATCTTTTCTCCATATGTTACCTTTTCCACCTGTGCTGTCATTCTTGCATAATCAACTAGTACCCTGGCATCTGCCATCAAACCAGAGGATGCTGCACCTATGTGCTCATCTATTATGTAAATCTTCTCTATGCTTTTAGGTTCTATCAGCCTGCTCCTCACCTTCTTATCTATTATTAATGCTACACCGTCCTTGAATTTGATACCTATTGTGGTGGAACCCATTTTTACAGCTTCTCTTGCATATTCTACCTGATATAATCTACCCTCGGGAGAAAATACGGTTATAGCACGATCATATGCCATTTGTGCTGGTTGCATATTTTATCACCTCAAACTTTAATTGATAAACATTTTTTACTTTATAAACCTTTCATTTCGCTTTAATGTTAGGATAGAAATCTGCTCTAATCCCTACTACCTTTTCAAAGGTAGGATACAGGGCAGATTTTTATCC
>CAYSIM010000039.1:4821-9556 GCA_964431165.1 uncultured Thermoplasmatales archaeon
TAAAAATACACGATTTATATTGATGCCCAGATTAATGGCTTTATTGAGAAGAATCTCCACCTCTTTCGAATTATCAATTACATCAATTGGATGCTTTGGCATGAAAGCAGCTGTAAACCTCTTCTCTTCCATGAATACATCAAGAGTTTTTATTCTGATCGCTTTGTCTGTGCCTCTGAACTTCTTTTTTTATACATTTATTAAATAAATATTGTCTTTTTCATATTATGGTTCATCATACTCATCTATGGCAATATTCACCTTTTCAGAGAACACATCCATAGACATTCCAATTTTAACAGAGGCCCCGATCAGATCCTCAATTGTTTCAGAGTCAAGTGATTCAGAAAGTCTTATGTAAATAGTGTTACCAGAAGGGACCATAGAGGAATTATTGTTTTTCACGAATGTATTCGTCATTGCGCATGGCGCTTTGCAAAGTCCAAATAATATTCTTAGTCATGTACATGGATTGAATTGCAATATTGTTTCCAAAAATTAAATTCATAGATTCATAAAAAGTTCTTTAAGGGATTTACTATTATAAACTGGGGTATTTTTATATATTATGATCTAAAATTAACTTCCCACTATTTATAAATATTTGACGTTAGTCAGACATGCGGAGAATCCGAATGTAATATCTATCCTTTTATAATAGGTAATAATTTTAATTAAACTTATAAACTAGCAAAGTGTTTTTCAATGAGTTTTTCCTTTTTATTAGAGTATAATTTCACTATAGCAGCATTTATTATATTAAAAATTATTTATAAACATTTTAACTGTAGGAAGTGCAAATATCTCCTAAAAGATATGATTTTTATAGCTTCGCCCAAATGCCTAATTTTTTATTAAATATGACGAGCAGAGGATGGTAAGTAGGATTCCATGATAGCATTTCTACATAATACTTGAAATATTTATTCCACATTATATATTAAAAAAACTATTTAATAATTTTTAAGATTGATTGTAATGTGGCATTTGTTTTAATTCCTGTTGGTGAGAATTGTGTACGTGATGCGAAATAACCCTCTTCCCTTAAATTAATTATTATTTTTTCAATTTTTGGGATCCTGCCTCCCAATTTTTTTCCGAGCTCCTCTGTGGAATAAAAGAAAAGTCTATTCTCATTTTCAGAGATATCCATAATTTTTTTTATTTTATCATTATTGGACAAATAATCTGGTATAAGAAAACCTCGGAGATCATGCAATCTGCCTATCCATATTGGACCTATTTTCATGAATGAATTAATGAAATGAATTTCCTTAACAAGTGCTAGAGATTTCAGTGCATCAGACCTACCTCTTTTAACTCTGAAGAATACACGATAAAAATATCCTCCAAAGTAAGACATCAAAGGATAAATACCAAAGCTGTATTCTGCAGCTCTCCTTGCAAGATAAGCTATAAGAATTCTTATACCCACCTCATGCTTGAGATAATTATCTATGGGTATGGAGTGATAAATATACCATGTTTTCTCAGGATAAGTACCTGCAAAATTGGAAACATCCGTGGCTGTAATACCTATTATTCCATTATTTCTGATGGATTTCAGTGCAGGATCTATGAATGGAACAGGTGAACCGTAAGGATCTATGTCTATATATTCATAAAGCCCATCCGGTATATGTCTCGAAGCATCCTGATTTGTAATAATGGCGCTGGAATTATTTATTTCAGCATTTCTCTTAATAAATTCCAATGATTTTTTGTTTTTATCATTTATTACAACTTTAAGTCCACATTCCTTCTCAATTCTCAATCCTCTTATACCCGAGCCACCCAGCATATCAAGTGCAAGACCACCTTCCTTCAGTGCATTTTTTATTATGAAAACGGTAAGATCCCTGGAAATTACCATTGCCCTGGAATAATATGCAATTGATTTTTTGCCTGGTCCCTGGCCCTGAACATACGGTACTTCTATTTCCACTTCCCCCTCTTTCAACCTAAGAAATTTTTCCATAGAATAAACACCCTCAGACCTGTTCACCCTTAATTATACCCACTATTTTAAAAGGTAAAATTGTCCTGTTGACGGGTGTTACCTCAAGGATCCTAACATCATCCATTCTCCTTATATCTTGAAGTAAAGGATTCCTTGATTTCTTATTCAGTGTCATAATTATGTTTTTTTCCATATCCAGAATTTCCTTGATTTTTTCCGTGAGCTTTTTAGATTCAAGTTCCATTTTTCCAATTTCATCTATTATTATAATATCCTTCTGTTTTGCATTTTCAAGTGCCCTTACTCCGAGATCATCAAGTACTTGGGTATCCACACCATATTTACCTACCTTGGTCCTTGACTGAATGTACTTTGAAGCGAATATGCGTTTTTCTTTTGTGGCCCAATCCATGATTGTAAAGCCCACCCTCACCTTATTCTCAAGTATTTCCTCTGTTATTATACCTCCCACAGTATATTCCTTTTCCAGTATTTCTATTGTTTTAAGTAATGTGGTGGTTTTTCCCACACCCGGCAAACCACTGATACCGATTTTCACGTACATTCTATATCACTTTTATTTTTTCGATATACATGAGGGGATAGTCCATTTCTTCAATATATTTCAAATAACATAATGCCTGCACACCATTGTATTCAACAAGTAATTCCACATCCAGCATATCACCTGTAAGTGTAAGATATTTATAAACACCCTTCTTCTTCTTTATTCTATCCCTTCTTATTCTTACCTTCACATCCTTAACAAATGGCTGTACCTTTATACTCTCCTCGATGGATTTTTCAAGAACATCCACATTCTCCGCGCTGAGTGGTGTTCCTACAAATTGATGATATATTGTGGCCAGTTTTATACCTGCCTCGAACACAGCCCTTTCGCTATCGCTACAGTTAAAGAATTTTCTGGCAGGATCGTCCATTGTTAAGGTAAATGATTACGGAGATATTATTTTTTTCTATATTTTTAAGTAATCCTCGCAATTTATCTTTTTTCCAAGAGATTCTTCCATTTCAAGGGACATCTTTTTGCATTCAATTTTTTCAAGTGTTGAAAATTCAATTTTAAGCAATTTTAGTATTCCCTTTACAGCCCTGTTTCCATCCGCAACCGCACTTATGAAATCCTTTGTTGAATTTGTTGCATCACCTCCAGCAAAAAGTCTAGGTATGGAAGTCATACCGTCTTGGTCAACCATTATTTCATTACCCTTCATCTTTATCGATTTTGATAATTCTGGTGGTAAAAATGATAGATCAGGTGATTGACCTGTAGCCTCTATTATTGTGTCCACCTCAACAAAAAATTCCACATCTTTTATGGGTACAGGCTTCAACCTTCCACCCTTTGGATCTTCCACCATCTCATTTTTCCAGTATCTTATTCCCTTTATGTTACCGTTACTATCTTTGACATATTCTATTGGTGTTATTTTCCACCAGAATTCCACACCCTCTTCAACTGTTTCCTCCATCTCTTCCTCTGCATTTTTGCTCGGATACCCTGGCCTATCCTCTGCCCTTCTCCTGTAGAGAACGTACACCTTTTCTGCTCCAAGCCTTAAAGCAGTCCTGGCAGAGTCCATGGCTGTAAATCCACCGCCTATTATCGCTACCTTCTTTCCCATCTCTATCTTTTCACCGAGATTTGCTTTCCTGAGGAAATCAAGAGCATGATAAACATATTTTCCATCGCTACCAGGAGTCCCTGTCATATTTCCCTTCATTGTTCCAATTCCAAGGAATACAGCATCATAATTGTCCATAATCTCCTTGAAGGAAATGTCTTTACCAACGATAGTATTAAAATAGAATTTAACGCCTGCATTTTTTACAAAATTAAATTCTTTCTCTATCACCTTCGATGGTAGCCTGTATTTAGGTATGCCTACATTTAACATTCCAAGCGGCACGGGAAGTGCTTCGTAAACCGTGCATTCTACACCAAAAATTGTAAGGAAATATGCTACAGTCAATCCTGCAGGACCTGCACCTATTATCGCCACCCTTTTACCCGTGTTCTCCCTTTTTGTATGTTGCAGTACCTTGGAATAATCGGGGAATTGTTCAGCCACGAATCTCTTAAGATGCCTTATTGCCACAGGATCTGAATAAACACAGTTATCTTCACAATTATGTGTGCATATATTACCGCATATCTCAGGAAAAGGTAGATCTCTCATTATTATTCTTAAACTGTTCTCAAACTCCCCTCTGGCAATTGCCTGAACATAGCCCGGAATGTCAAGTCTAGCAGGGCAGCCCTGTATGCAGAGACCGCAGCCCATGCATCTTGATGCTTCCCTCATTGCCTCCGCCTTGGTATAACCGAGTGTTACCTGTTTATAAAAATCCCTTTTCCTTTCCTCAGACGGAACATTTTTGATCGGTGTTCTTTTAAAATTGAGTCTGTAGATCAAAGTTTCAGGCATGGAATCATTCCTCATTCCGGATATTTGAATTGAGTTTATTAATTTATCCTCCGCTTACAGGTGACATTATCGCCACCTCATCACCATCCTTGAGGTTCGCGTCATTTTCCACGTATCTGTAATTTATTGATACTACGAGATATTCGCGCCTGAAACTTCCATAAATATCCTCAAGGAATTTCAACAGATCGCTCAGCCTGCTGAAATTACCATCTATGTACTCTTCCATTTTACCAGCAATATCCCTGTAAAGACCAAAATATTTTACCTTTACCCTCATTTCTTCTCACCCTTCACAGTTCTGAATAGTTTACCGTGAATGCTT
>CAYSIM010000040.1:0-9532 GCA_964431165.1 uncultured Thermoplasmatales archaeon
GGGAAAATGATAAAATTGGTACCTTTTATTGGAATATTGAATGCTCATTTTTTTAAACCATTTGACCATTTTCCCTGTGGTGCGGGAAAAAGATCCATCACCGTGAATACGGATGGTAAAATATTTGCATGTCCCATAGCTCCTGAATATTCATGGAACATTCTCGGGAATATTGATCATTTTAAAAAAATCGGTGCTCCAGATTGCAATAGTTGCAGTTATTTTAAATACTGTGGCGGTAGATGCCTCTTTTCCTATATGGAAAGATACTGGGGCGATGATGGTTTCAGGGAAATTTGCCATGTTACAAAGCGTACCATAGATATTGTTCTTAGTGGCGTAAAAGAGATTGAATCCTTGGCCCAGAAAGGAATTTTCTCCATGGATGAAATTAAATATGATCCAGCGCAGGATTCCACGGAAATAATACCTTAATTCTTCGTGATGTATTTCTTCAGGTTATGGAAAATTTGATCGAATTTTTCGCCCGGTACGTGGATCATAAAATTAACTTTTCCTCCACCTTTTAGTGCATTTTTTTCCATGAAATCTTCCAGATGCAATTCATAACCCGAAGAATTAAATACCCATATCCTCTCCATTGATTTTCTTCCCATTATCACGATGCACTTTTCCCTTTCAATAAGTGAACGGGCCATTTTCTCAAGCGCCTTAATGTCACCCAATTCCTCATGGGTAAAATACACGGGAATATCTTCCCTTTTGTCCATTTCAAATTTGAACATTCTTTCAGTCAATTCAAAATACTCCCTTTTCATGTTTTCAAGTTCATTTTTAATCTGGGCAACCTTACCCGGAAGATCCTTAAACTCATTGAGGAGATGGGAAATCCTCCTATAATTATTCTTTTCAAATTCCAGTTCCTCATCCGCAGCCTGAGAAACAACAAAAAATATTTCGCTATAATTTGATTTTTTTATCCTTTTAATCACAATTTTTCCTATTTCTCCCGTACTCTTTACATGTATACCTGCGCAGGCGGAAGAATCGAAATCATCTATCCTAACTATACGGACATTCTCCTCCTTAATCCTCTCCCTCCTTATTCTTAGATCCTTTGCCTCACTTATAGGGACTATTTCTGTTTTTACCTCAAGATTATTTTTTATAATAGAATTTGCAATTCTTTCAGCCTCCTCAATCCTATTCAATGTAACATCACCTTCAACAAAAAGAACAGATTCAGGTATGGAAAATTCAACTTTTACAAATTTAACAGGCATTATCTTTTCTAGCGATCTATAGAAAATATGTTCAGCGGTATGGGATTTCATCAAATAGTATCTTCTTTCCCAGTCTATTTCCAGTTTTCCATTATCACCAGGTACGCCATTTAAATTTTCAATTCTGTGCCAAATTCCATCTTCATTCTTCTTTACCTCAATAATTTTACCCCTGAATCCCTCCCCTGTAAAAAATCCTATATCGTGTGGTTGCCCACCACCACCAGGATAGAATATGGTATCATCAAATTTTAACCAGTTATCCCTCCTGGAAATTACCTTTACCTCCAGTTCCTTTAGATATGGATTCTCGTAGTAAGCGTACATAAAAAAGGAATAGTAAATGCATAAATTTATTTTTTACCAATTCTGGATGGCCACCAGTTATACTTTTTCATCACCATCATCACCGCTGGAATGAATATCATCCATGATATCAGCGTATCGGCAAGGACACCCAGGGCAAGGCCCACACCCACCTCCTGTATTATGGCCATTGATGTGAAATAAAGAGAAAGAAATGTGGAAACAAGAATGAATCCCAGGACCATTATCACCAGTCCATTTTCCATCATCGATATTCTGATACCTTCATCATCATCCTTTCCCTTAAACACTTCTTCCCTTACCCTAGTTATCATGAATATATCGTAGTCAAGACCCACCGCTAGAAGGGTGATGAATACGAAAAGTGGCATGAAAAGTAGAATGGGAATATGGTAAATGTAGTAGAATATTATGTAAGAAATTACTAAAGAAAACAGGACAATACCCAGAACCATCAGAACAAGCCTTAAAGGTGTGAAAAATGAACTTAACTGTACAGCCAGTACAAAGAAGGCAGCTATTGCAAGTATAGGAACTATTGTTTCAAAGGCGCTCAATGTTCTATTATTTGCGTCCACCAATCCCTGGGCAAGGCCTCCAATGTACCATGTAACGCTTGAATTAACATACCTCTCCATGTTGGAAGCTATGTATACCACCAAATCCATGGCTGCACTCGTCCATGAAAGCATGGATGTCTGGAAATAGATGACCACCGTTCTATTATCCTTTCCAATATAGGAATTTATCTGATTCAGATAAATGCTTCTTGTTGTATTTGGATAAATTGAAAGTGAATCGGGTGTAATATAGTTACCGAAAGGATATGTGGGTCCGTAAACGAAAGAGATCTTTCCAGTGCCTAGAAGGAAATTCTCCACCCCTGTTACTGTGTTCAATTCACTCGAATTATAATTCCCATTTGCAAGTACCGGTGAAGGAAATATCAGTATTATATAATTCTGGAATACTGAATCACCTTTGAATGTTTTATTAATTACCTCCACCGCATTGAGTCCACTCTGGTGTGGAACTAGCTGGAATATATCCATCCCTGAGGGGGTAATGTAATAAATATAAGAGGAAATTAATGTGATCACAATGAAAACCACGAGAAGAGCGCTTTTATGCCTTCTGTCGAAATTGAAAATATTATCCATGATTTTATGGTTAATTTTTGATGAATTTTTCAAATTACTGGGCCAGAAGATTTTTCCCCTGAAGGTAAAGAGAATTGAAGGCAGGAACGTGAGGGCGAGTAACAGGGTAATTGATATTGATAGTGCATTTGTAAGGCCAGAATCGCTGAAAAGTGGAACATTTGTAATCCATAGGAGTAGATATGAAATTACCACGGTGAGACCGCTTGTAAAAACAGCATGACCTGCCCATTGAACTGTGGTAAGGGCAGCTTCACTATTCTCCTTCCTGAGTTCATTCCTGTATCTTGAAAGTATGTATACACTGTAATCTGTGGTAAGGCCCAGAAGGAGTATTAAAAGCAGAGTGGGTGTAATGAATGTTACCTTTGCATTCAATATATATTTGTATATGAAAGCATTTAAACCGAGGGAAATATCAGCAGATATTCCAAACATCAAAATTGGTAAAAGCCCTGCCAGTGGGGACCTGAAGAATGCAATTGAAATAGCCACGGCTGCAAGAATACCTATGAATAAAGCCCTCATCATCCCCTGATTTGTCTGATTTGTTAACTGTTCCTCTATAGCACTTTCTCCACCTATGAGATAATTTGCACCAATTTTCTCAATGTATGGTCTTGCGGTGTTATTTACAATGTTCAATGTATTCAAGGGTGCATTTTTGTCCAGGGTGATGAGTATTATGGATACATTTCCATAATAGCTTACAAATTTATGGAAGATGTAATCTGATGGGTACACAGGATAGGTGGTGAAATTATATTCAAGCATTGTACTATTCACAAAGGAATTAATTTCAGCATTTTTAAGATTATAAAGGAATTTGTTTAAGGTTGCATTGTTAATTTTGGTAAGTGGATTTCCATAGAAATTCTTTTCAATGGAATCTGCGCATTCATTCAAAGTTGTACTTGTTAAATTTAAGGAACTGTAAGCATTTTCAATAAATTTTAATGGAGTAATGAAAAGATTATTTATCAGGTCATTTATAGTGCTATTTTTGGAATAAAAAACTGAAAGATGGAGTATTGTATAATTTAAAATATCGGATGTATTAAGAATATCCTCAAAGTATTTTTCACCAAAAATATTTGATACGTTAAATCCTGAGAAATATATTTTTGCATAATTTATAGCGATAGAAGTGAAATTATCTGTACTTATTACATTCAATATGAAGGCTCTTGGACCGTAGGGTAGCATTGAAACAATCGTGGAATTCGTGGAAATTTCCTCCGAAATATAATTCAGTGCAAATTCATGAATATAGGATATATTCTGAAAATTATTTATGTTGAAATAATATACTAGAGATTGCCAGAAGGGAATAATCTCTGCATATTTTAATGCAAATGATGAATTATGAATAGCCATGTAGATACTATAGTATTCCACCTGGTCCGCTATTTCAGGTGACGTGATTGTAAAATTCCAGTAATTTGTGAAATTGTTAAAATAATCTTTAGCAAGTTCGTAGGAACTTCCAAAATTTGCTTTTATGAAATTAATGGTCTGTGAATATGCAATCATTTCCGCAGTATAAAGATTATAATTATTTTCCAGCAAATAAAGGAAAACATTCTTGTAATATTCAGGTATACCGAATATTAGGTAAAGAGCTCCCTGGGTATTGTTCACCAGGATTGAGTATGAAGAACTTATGTTCCTTGCAAGGGTAATAATTCCCACCATATAAGACCTGGAGAAATTACCCAGATCATAGAGCTCCCTAACCGTTTCACGTGTATTATTATTTAATTCATAAACACCGTTCACAAGATCCTTCATATTCTTCGAGAAATTAAATAGAAGGTCATGTTCCACCGTATAAATTGACTGAACACTCACATTGTATTTTTTAAGCGTCGCATTATTAATTATACTATTTTGCATTGAAATTATATTATAAGTAACATTTTTTGAATTAACATCGGCATTTTCAATCAAGATGAAATCTAGAGTGGTGGAATTATTCCCCTGGCTCCCGAATTCTTTATTCATAATATCCGATGCTTTTCCTGACATTGTATTATGCGTAACAACACTTCCCGCAATATCGTAAGAAGTTTCCTGGAATATCATTCCAACGAATGGGAGAAAAAGGAGGGCCAACACTACCCATATAATTATGATTATTTTACCATATTTTTGTGCGAATTTTCCCAGACTTTGGAATGATTTTTCAAACATGGGAGAGGGAAATTAAATATATCTATAAAAACTTTACAATAGTTTTATCTTTCCAAGGGAAATTTTTATTTATGATAATTGTAATAGCATAACAAAGGTGATGAAATGACAGACTTCGTTACAATACCACAGGACGAATTCATTAAAGAGGTAATAGATCTGGTGGAAAAGGCCCAGAATGAAGGCGTGGTTCTCAGGGTACTGGGAGCACTTGCAATACATATACATTCAACACACTGCACGGAATGCATAGTTCTGCATAAAGCATTGGATCGTTTAGGTGGCGGGAAACCAATGTTCACGGATCTTGATCTCATGGCATATTCAAAACAGTCCAAGAAGGTGAGGGAGTTCTTTGAAAAAATGGGTTACAAGCCAGATCAGTACGTGAACACAATCTTCGGAAATAGAAGAAATATATATTATCATCCACAGAACCATTTCCACGTAGATGTTTTCTACGATGTTCTCAGCTTCAGCCATGATGTGAGATTTGAAAATGGAAGGCTGGAAAAATCTATACCCACAATTCCTCTCGAAGAACTTGTTCTTGAGAAGCTTCAGATCCATCAGATAAACAGGAAGGATCTTGTGGATCTTTTTGTTCTATTCCTGGCCCATGATGTATCGGATAGGGAGGAAGAGAATAAAATAAATGGAAAATACATCGCTGAAATACTGGCGGATGACTGGGGCTTCTGGTATGATGCAACAAACAATTTGAGGAAAGTACTGGAAGTACTCCAGAACGATCCAAAAGTGGATAAGCAACAGTATGAAGTTGTAAAGGAAAGGATTAACAAATTATTGAAAATAATAGACGAAACTCCAAAAACGAGGGCTTGGGAAAAAAGGGCCAAGAAAGGCACATCCAAACCTTGGTACAACGAAGTAGAAGAAGTGGAAAGGTAGAAAGATGGATCTTCAGGATCTAGTCAGAACGAGAAGAAGTGAGAGGAAGTTCAGAAAAGGAAAGGTGCCAGATACAAAATTAATGGCAATACTTGATTCTGCTAGATGGGCACCTTCATATAGAAATTCCCAGCCATGGCATTTTCTCGTTTTATTTTCCAAAGAGGACCTTGAGTTCCTTTCAGAAATATATACAGAATCCTATCTTAAGTTAGCCGAAAATATTGATAATGAGGAAAAGAAACAGATTATTTCAATGGAAAAAATGCTGAGGGAAGAGATAAACTTTGCCAATTTTCTCGTAATTTTACTTGCGGATAAATCAAAATCTCCATCCTGGCCTGTTGATCTTTCCCTGGCAGCAGAGAACATGATGCTCATGGCCCATTACCTGGGTCTTGGATCATCGTTCATTGATTTAACATTTTCTAGGATATCAAAATTCTTTAGAAAGGATGAAGTAAGGGAAAGGTTCAATATACCAGAAGGTATTGAAATATTTGCAATGATTCCTTTTGGTATACCAGATGGAGAAACGAAGGTACCAGGGAGGAAATCACTTTCAGATATAGTGCATTACGGGAGATGGTAAAATGGCACCTCCCCCTAAGGACAGGGATCTTCAGAATATGGCATGGCTCATTTCAAGCCTCGATATGGCAGTTTACGGGAATCCTGTAAGGATTGATTACGTTGAAAAAATATTGAAAAATTATGAGAAAAAGTATGAGGAGATAGATTATGAAAAAATTTCAAATTCCTTAAAAAATATAGAGAAAATAATGCTTGAAAGGATATATACACCTTCCATAAGGAAAAGGCTAAAATTTCTCAATTACGGCACCAGGGCTTTTCTTATAACCGCAATCGCAATAGCATTCATATCAATTTTCTTTAAAATGGATTATCTCATAACAATATTCTATTCACTTTTTGTAATCTCCGTTTTTATGCTACTGATTAACTACACAATGCTTAAATCCATCGACAGGAAAATTGAAAGTTTAAAAGATCAGGATTATTTACAGGAAAAAAATTTCATAATTTCTATTAATCAATTTCTAATGGATATACTCTCGAGGAAAATGAAGGAAAAGGGTGCGAATCCCAGGGAATATAGAATCACGCTTAAAAATGAATATAAAAATGTGGAAATAATATCAAGATCAAATTTCATGAGGAAATATTATATTGCCATAGTAAAGGTTCAACCCTGAATCTTCCAGTATTTTTCTATACCCTCCCTGTTTATATCTATTATGTAACCCTTGAGAAGTCCTTCACCGTATTCAGAACCCGGGTTTAGGACAAGTGTTTTTCCAATCATATCATATCCCGCAGATTCATGTATGTGACCATGAAGTCCCAGCAAGGGCTGGAATTTCTTTATTGAATCCCTTACAGCTTTGCTTCCCACATGGATATATTCAACACCCGCAAATCCTGATACTATTTTCATGTTCTTATCAAGTTTTGGAGCAAGGTCGAGATTTGTTTCGTATGGTGGGCAGTGGAAATTGAATATACCATTGCTAGGATTTTGCATTCTCTTGATTTCTTTATCAATAATCTTTGTAAGTGTTCTTTCATCTGCCTCTCTTGGTGTATTCCATGGTGTGGGGTTTGTATGTGCCATGCTTACCATTTCATGCCCTTCTATCTCAACTATCCTTTCCAGAGGATATACTATACCCCTGTCCTCAAATTCCTTTATTACAGGATCTATGATGAATTCATCATCGTTGCCGGGCATAACAACTGTCAGAATTTTTTTTGTATCAACCTTCTCCACAAGCAGGTTAAGCCAGGACCTGATCCTTTCCACCATCAATTTATTTATCGTTTCAGCCACAAGCTCAGGTTTATTCTTTAACTCCTCTACCTCTTCTTTTCCCATCCTTTTGTAATAAACTCCTCCATTGTCAAGTTTTCTCTCAAAGTCGAGTATCTCTGCCTCATCCTTCAGCACCCAAGTTTTACCGTAATACGAGGCCTTATATGTACCATCACCCTGGTCAATGAGGGGGACCAGAACCTTACCTGTAAGATCACCCGCCAGAATCAATCCTGTAGCTTTATAGATCTCGGCAGCCGAAATCCATTTTTTCCACACCGTTGTAGCTCCATGCACATCTACAGCAAAAAAAATCCTCATTTTTATACCTCCAAAAAAATAAAAATTTAGGCTGGTGGTATCTCCGTGAATATTTTGTTCGGATCTATTCCTTCCCTCTTGTTCTTTGCCCACATGTAAACAAGGAGTAAAAGGCCAGCAGTCACAAGTATCACATTAAGTATTTCTGCCGTAATGTCTTCTTCTGTGGCGGTCATTATCATTACATACCAGCCCACAGCAAAGGTGAGTGTTCCAAGTATGGTCATAACGGGTACACCGCCTATTTTGTACTGGAATGTACTCTTTTCGAATAAATCAGGCCTTGTGTATGGTAAAAGCATTCCTGCCAGACCTAGAGGCCAAATGAAGAACAGGCAAGTGAAGTCCATCAGTGCAAGGACAGAACTGGAAAGACTCATGGAATAATAATCCATAAGACCGAGTATTACACCAAAGAAGGCGAATATTCCGATGAAATGGTTTGCCCATGTTGGTGATCCTCTCTTGTTAATATTTGCAAATCTTGTGGGTATCATCCTATCGAAAGCCATTGCAAAAAGACCGCGCACTCCAGCCATCCATATTATAATTATTGTATTTATGTACCAGAGCCAGTAGGCAAAACCAAGGATTATTGCCATATATGGATTCCCAAGTATTATAGATGCATAGAATGGAACTGTAGGTGCTGCAGGTGTTGTTCCTATAATAGTCTGCAGAACATTGAAAGAACTGGAAGAATTATAGTATAGGAATGAATAATCCTCTATGAATTTGTATCCAAAGGCATAAGAAACGTTCCAGGCATTGAGCATGTAGAGAATTATTACAGCTATAAGGCCATATACATAACCTCTCATGAAGCTAGTTTTTGGTGTTTTTACTTCACTTCCTGCGAATGAAATACCCTCAAGACCGCTATATGCCCAAAGCACTATAAGTAGCAATCCAGTTGTCGCAGCACCGAAATCCATGTAGGTAAGACCATTTGCCGGGGCCGCCTGCAAAATCTTTTGGTATGTGCCTGCACCAAATGTTGTATTCCAGGCATTCTGTGCCCCTGAAGGTCCTGCAATCAAAAATACAAGTATGACAAAAATTGTCAAGACCAGTGGTAGTAAAACAATCACCCTCATGACCCATTTCAGAGATTTTATGCCGATATACTCAATGATCCATAGCACTGCTACCATAATGAACCCCACAGTTAAAAAACCTGTAGGATCACTCAGATAACTTGCAATACCAGAGAAATATGTGTTGTGGGAAATTATGCCAGCAGCTGCAAAGCCACTAGAAAGAGGTATTATGCTAAGGTATAGTAAAAATCCACTTGCAAGTGCAGATCCACCTCCAATAGCATAAAGCCATATGGGTATGTAACCCAAAGTAACATGCGTTGCCCTGGAAATTACCAGATAAGGAGCACCAGTCCTCGGGAAAGATGAGGCAAATGCTGCCAGGAGTAAAGCTATGGGAGCCCAGAGTAGACCGCCCAAAAAGAAGGCAAAGGTAATATCCCCGCCCGGATACAGACCAGGGAATTTCACAGTATAATAGGTCATTCCTGAAGCGGCAGG
>CAYSIM010000041.1:0-7863 GCA_964431165.1 uncultured Thermoplasmatales archaeon
ATTATACCCCATCCAGGAATGATAAGAGAACTTTTTCCAGAGGGGATATTGTAAAGCTTGATCTAGGAGCACATATTGATGGATACATAGCTGATACTGCAATAACAATAGAGGTGGGCAAAGATGATATTTCCATCCTTTCAAAAGCAAGCGAAACGGCACTCAGAAATGTTATGCAGAAAATGAGGCCAGGTCTCAGGATAAGCGAAATAGGTAATATAATTGAAACAACCATAAAATCCATGGGCTTCAGGCCTATTTATAATCTTACAGGGCATCAGCTGGCAAGGAATATACTCCATGCAGGAATGAGTATACCCAATTATGATGATGGATCAATACTTGAGGTGGATACTGGTATGGCCTTTGCAATTGAACCCTTTGCCACGGATGGTGTAGGTTATGTAAAAGAAGGATCTTTCGGCAACATTATGCAGCTGGTAAGGGAATCTGGAGGACTTGAAGAAATTTTTGAAAATTACGGTACACTTCCGTTTGCCACAAGGTGGATTTACAGGGATTTTAGTTACCCTGAAAAAATTATTGATTCAATTCTTAAAAGCAGCAATGTCTATAAATTTCCTGTTCTTAAGGAAAGAAAGAAGGGTAAGGTATCGCAGCACGAGCATACCTTTCTCCTTACAAAGGATGGCGTTTATATAACAACTTTAAGAAAGATTTAATAATGAGCATTTTGATAAAAAATCATGGTTTTCAAAAATGTTTACATAATCCCCCATGGTGATGAAATAATTTCTATGCCCAACGAGGAAAGCAGGGTGATGAATTCTAAGGTAAAGGAACTTGCCAGAAATGATGATTCAGAAACATTGGTAATAATATCACCTCATTCAATAAGGCTATCTAAAATGATAGGTGTTGTTAACACGGAGTATCTGAGGGGAAGGCTCAAGATATCCAACAAAGTAATCGTTCAGGTTTTCAAAAGTAACAGGGATCTTAATTCAAATATATTGAATGAATCCATACAAACAGAGGAGCTGATATACCAAACAGATTCTGGCAGGCTTTCAGTTTTTCCTCTTGATTTTGGTTCCATGATCCCCCTACATTTCTTCGGTAAAAGGAAAATATCTCTATTAGGTCAATCCAGGTTAAAGGAAAGAAAAATTCTGATAGAATTTGGAAGGAAACTATACAGGGCAGTGGAAAATTACGAAGGAACTGTATCAATAATACTCAGTGCTGATCAGGCACATACACATTCAAAGGAAGGTCCCTACGGTTTCAGCGAATATGCAAGATACTACGATGATCTTGTAATAAGATCAATAAAAGAAAATAAATTTGATGAATTGGTGAATCTTGATGATCACGTAGTGGAAGATGCCAAAACGGACAGCTACTGGAATATGTTGACCTTTTATGGAATAATTGATGAGGCAAATATTATACCAAAATTCATATACTATTATGTTGAAAAATATTTTGGGATGATGCTTTCATTTTCCTCACGTGAATATAAGAAAACTTTATAAAATGAATTTACATTATAGTAACAAAAAGAAAAATGATAGCATATGGCAGACCTTCAATTCATTAATGAAATAGGTGTAATAGGCGCGGCACTTGTAAGAAGAGACGGTACTCTCGAAGAGGCCAATTTACCTGAAAACATAGATAAGGAAACTTTTTCAATAATGTGTGCCACGATTTATGGTGGAGCAACAACTGTTTATAGTGAATTGAATTACAAGGAACCTTTAAACATAATAGTTTATGGTAAGGAATTGAATCTTGTTCTATTTCCTAATTCTTCAAGGGATTTCTGGGTAATCATGATCCCTACAAGTATTGATCCTGTCAAGGCGAGGGAGGAATTCGTTGCAAGAAAAAAATGAAATCCTAAAAATTATTTATAAAAAGTTATTTGAATATTATGGCCCCCAGCACTGGTGGCCTGGTGAGACAAAACTGGAAATAATAGTAGGTGCTATTTTAACCCAAAACACATCCTGGAGGAATGTTGAAAAAAGTATTGAAAAGCTGAAATTCGCCAATATGCTCAATTTTGAATCTCTCCTAAATGCTGATGTTGGTACACTGGAATCTATGATAAGGAATTCAGGGTTCTATAGGCAGAAGGCAAGGAGAATAAAAAATTTCATAGAGGAAATTAATAAAAGATTCGGTAGTATTGAAGGCATGGAAGGGGAAGGGTTGAGAGAAATCCTCCTTGGTATAAAGGGTATAGGAAAGGAAACTGCAGATTCAATACTCCTTTATGCACTGGATAAACCATTCTTTGTTGTTGACGCATATACACTGAGGATATTCAAGAGGTATGGCATAATAGATAATGAATCAAAGGAAAAATACGATGAAATTAGGCAAATGGTGGAAAATGCATTCGAGAAAAATCTGGATGACCTGAAGGAATTCCATGCATTACTTGTGAAACTTGGTAAGGACCATTGCAGGAAAAGGCCATTGTGTGAAGGTTGTCCCCTAGGCATTGAATGTCCGAGAAAGATTTAAATAATGTTAAAAATAACACGTATTGAATGAAGTTAGGAATTTACATAAAGAATTTCAAAAAATACTACCAGATGCTTGAGGAATTAAAAAGAAGGAATATCGATTATGTGGAAATTTTTCCTGGTAATGAAGAGAAACATATGGTTATTTTAACTGATTGTCCTAATGAATTTAAAAATTGCATATACGTTGATAATCCATTGAGTGCTATAAGGAAATCCATTAGTAAACTCCATGGTAAAGAAAGTTTTCATGAGATGTTTGTGGGTATAGATCCTGGTTACAGGATAGGTATTGCAGTATTTGGAGATGGAATTCTCCTTGAGGAATTCGAGCTCACAGATCCTGATGAAACAAAGTTGAGCATAGAAAATATTTACAGGGATTATCTTCCTGAAAATTTTGTGATAAGGATAGGAAAGGGCGATGAGCCCAGCAGGAACAGGATAATAAATTTACTATTTGGAAAATTCAGGATGGAGCTTGTGGATGAATACGGTACAACATCTATAAAGAACAGGAACACAGAGGCTGCTAAGAAAATTGCGCTTAAAAAGGGAAAGCTTATAAAATCAAGGATGGAAATAAGGCCCAGGAGGGGTGAAATTTCCGAGATGCAGAGAAAAAGCAGGATAGCAAGTAACAATCTGGTAACAATTTCCAGAGAACTTGCCAGAAAGGTGGTGAAGGGTGAAATAGATCTGGATGAAGCAATAGAAATACAGAAAAAGAGTTAGATTATTTCTTCCATTTTGGAGCACCAGGTCTTTTCTTTCCAGCACTGTACATGTATATTATGGCTACCGTGAAAATCACTATACCTGCAAGGAGATACCAAAGCCAGGTATAATCGGGTGGTTTTCCATAATAGAAGTAAAGTGTTGTAATGTTTGAACCTGTTGAAAATTTTACAACATTTGAATTGAGCCTTGCATTTATAACATTCACACCATTTTCAAGTGTTCCTATGTAATAGTATGTTACATTGGCTGTAGAGTTTGGTGAAATTGAACCTATTGTTGAGTTTCCCACCAACTTTCCATTCAGGAAAAATGTTACTGTAACATTCTTTATTTCATAAGGGGCTGTATTCTTTACCTTTAATTCTATTGGAATGGATTTGACCACATTTACCTTTAAATAAGTAATTGCAGTTGATTTTTCAATGCTGCCGTTCACCTCACCTATTCCCATCACATAAATGTAATAGACTCCTGTTTTTGAGGGAAATGTTACGTTTACTTTGAACGTGTTCGTTGTATATGAAAAGCCAGTGAGTTCATTGGTTGTACCGCCGCTCATATTTTCACCTGTTAGGAAAAGATGGTAGCCGTATCCATCGAAATATCCTTCCACTACTATGGTGTACTGGTAAGTTGCATTTGTCCCCACTGTAGTAGGACCGTAGATTTCCACAGTTACGCCTCTTGCACTTGATATGCTAACAAAAGAAGCAATTAATAATAAAAATACAATGAAAAACGGTAGTATTTTCATCTCTTTAGCCTCCTCCATAAAATATATCCAAGAAATGCGGCAATTATTGCTATGGTTACAATGGTATATTCAAGGAAGAATGTATCGTATGAGGGTATGGCATAGGTGACATTTGTGGTAATTATGCTTGTGGAAACTGTGCTTATTGGTTGTATGTTGACAGATCTTTCAGATGTATACTGAATTCCTGAAGAAACGGCAGATATAATAACTTGGAAAACAGGGGCGGGCGTGGATTTTATTGGTGTAAGATTGATGGTCAATGTGCCTGAAGACCATGGATCTACAGATATATAACCATTCACATGTGATGACCAGCCGATGGAAAGTAGTTCCTGCGAATTGAGTAAGCTCACATTGTATTTTTCCACAGTATTACCATTGTTATAAATTGTTACATCTATTAAAAGTGAATTTCCACTAACATACATATTTCCCCATTTTAATATGGTGTTATGGTATGCGGATACGTTTACTGTAAGTGTTGTCTGCTCATAGGAAGAAACATTGTATACCCCCCTGATGGTAATTGTATTAAGACCGTAGTTGGATCTGTTTGAAACAATTACATTTACGGATACAAGAAAAGTTTCACCTGGCATTATATTAACATATTTTTTGGAGAATGTTATATTCCACGCTCCAAGTGATTCAAGCGTAACGTTTTCAGGCCTGTTCCCTTCATTTTTTATCGAAATTAGGTAATTAAGAGACTCACCTACAGTTCCATTGAGTGTACCTGTAAGGGTTGACATGGAAATTTTATCAATGTTATTTCTTGCAAGACTTATTGTAAAGTAAGCACTGCGATTTACTGTTATAGTTTTATTTAGAATGTAATTAACAGGTATGTTGTATTCAATAAGTGTTTCCTTACCATAAAGTGTGTAATTTCCAGGTGGTAAGGTGATGGAAAATATACCTCCCTGTACATTATAGCTCATATCCCCCTGTGGAGTATTTATCCTTAAAGGACCGTTATAGACCTTATCTGAGGCAAGAAAGAGCATACTTACATAATAACCATTATTCATGGATATGTTATACCAGTAAGTTTCATTGTTTTCTATATTAATATTACCTAGGAATGAATAATGTGAGCCATAGTAAGAATATACCGTGTATTTTCCAGGGGGTAAATTGGTTATGAAAAATCCACAAGAATTTGAAGCTGCTGTATTTGTAAGATTACCTTGGCTGAAGAAATGTATTGTGGTAAAACTTAAGGTGCTAACTCCAGCGTTTACCCATCCCTTAACGGTGGCTAGATAGGCCTTTGAATGTATTTGAAGATTTACAGTCGTATTTCCATAGACATAGGTGGATGTATATCCATAGTACACATAGCCTCCGTAAATGTCAGACACAGAAAATGTATAATATCCCGGAGGAAGAAGAAGCACTGTAGCTGTTTTTACGGGTTTTATTATCTTCAGTCCATTGTAATTTATAACAAGATTCACATTCCGTGTATTGTTTAATATATTTATATTAACATAGAATCCCTGAACTGTACTTATTTGCTGAACGGTATTCTGCCTAAGGTCTAAAGATCCTATGGAAGTATAATTACCCTGGAATGCGTAGTAGGTATAATTACCGAGAGGAAGGGAAACGTTATTTCCAGAGTTGACAAGATTTCCATTCTGGTCAAACCAGTATATGTATTTTTGATACGGGATGAGAGTTACCAATGCATTCATTTTCAAATTTATATTAATATTTTTTTCTAAATCACCGGTATTTAAAGCAATATGGTCAGGAGAAACAAATACCTGGATGTTTGATACAATGGCACTTATATTGTAATATCCAAATGGAATGTATGTTGAGTAAAATCCATTGTTTACCTCCACCTTGAAATTACCTGAACTTGAAGAGAAAAGAAGATAAATGCTACCGTTGTAGTTCTGTGGATATATCACACTGCCATAAACTTTGCATGGTAATTGCTGCATATATATAGTGGCATTAAAATTCTTTATTGAAATACCATTCATCCTGAAACCATAAGCGAATGCATATAGGTTGTAAGATGGCTGTGTAATGTAGAAATGGAATGAACCATCCGAAGCAATGTTGCTTTCATAGTAATAATTATTACCATACTTCAAGAAAACAACAGCATTGTTTATGACTGTTCCGTTCCATAGAACATTACCTGAGATCTGCTGTACATTCTGGAGATATATGTTCATATTATAATTTCCATTGAAGAGTATTGATGTGTAGTATGCATAGGGCTGGGAGGTAGTAGCATTGTAAGCAACAACTCCTATGCTGTAATATCCCCTTGGAATATATGCGCTGAAATAGCCACTACCATTTGTATATACCCTGAGGAAATTATTTCCATTGAAAAACATCAATCCAGCATCCGCCATGGCAACATTTCCATAATAGACTGTGCCTGTTACCTTAATTGAAGGTGAAAGATTTATCGAAATAGAGGTGTTCCCGTATGGTGTATAGTTACCTATGTACACATAATGCATATTATCCTTGAAATAATCAACATAAACGGAAAAGTAATCCTCTGGAAGGTTGAATGAAAAATAACCCGATGAATTTGTAATGGCAATCTGTGTATTTGAAAATGTGAATTCATCCATGAACCTCACAATGGCACCAGCGGCAGGTGCACCATCCAAATAAACATATCCATCAGTTATGTAGGATTTAAGTAACTCGAAATTGTTCGTTGAGGTGGAGTTGAAACCAGTAAAGGTTACCTTTTTGGAAGGTGCATAATAACCTCTCATGTTCACCGAAATGCTATAATTTCCGGGAGTTACAAATACCGAATAAGATCCATTATTATCTGTTAATACAGAATATGAAATAGGACCTTTGATAAATACAGGTACTTTTATCGCTGGCGTCCCATTCTGATAAATTACCACGCCCTTTATAATATTTGAATAAATAGGTAAATCCTGTGAGATGCTCTTATTCTGTTGTACTGTAATACTTCTAAGGAATACATAGGTGCCATTTGTATTAAGGTAAACGTTGTATGTCTGGGGCGCAAGGCTGTTGAAGGAATAATAGCCATTGCTGTTTATTGATGTGGAATAATTAAGCCCATATGTGCTGTTCACAAGATAAAGTGAACCGGACTTGATTACTGATTTGTTCCCACCATTGGCAAAATATATAACACCATCAAGGGATGAAGAATTTATTACAAAATTTTTTTCAATGTAATAATTTGGCATACCTGCCGCATTAATACCTGTGACTATCCTGGAGGCCTGTGCATCGGAAACATATATATGTGTTGAAGAAAGAAAATTCTTTTCATTGAGGAAAAGTTTGTTGAAACCGCCTCCAGTTGTTACTTCTATTGTATCATTCCCCGCTACAGCGTAGAGAGTATAATAACCATTTGAATCTGTCTTTGTGTATGTGTGTGGTATTCCGTACTGATCATATAGTGTGACTGTTACATTAGAAAGAGGTTGTCCATCTGGGAGCATTACCCTTCCCTGTACTATTGCACCAGGATAAAATTTTAAGATTACAACATCCTGGGGTAGTATCTGGTTAGCTGGAGGTATCAGGACCACAGTGCCATTGTTGGTCTTCTGGAGATAATATGCTTCCTGTAAAGGTATTGGTTTCCAGGCATTTGTATGGTTCTGGTAATCCTTGTAAGGATTCCAGAATGATATGGAGTATACCACTTCAAAATGTGTAAGATTCCAAGCGAACATCACCGGATAATAACTCATCTGTGATGAAAGACCAGGTATGTAGGGGCCCATACCCAAGTCAAGGCCTGAGTATCCAACAAAGGCCCTATATAGCATTGAATTGAAAAACATTTTGTTATATGTTATGTTATAGCTCACTATCTGTACATTG
>CAYSIM010000041.1:7873-9507 GCA_964431165.1 uncultured Thermoplasmatales archaeon
AGGTACATTATTTATTGGATATGATAGACCGTTAGAACCCAATGCAGTTATGTTATAGAAATCGTAGGGTATTATCTGCCCACCATATAGGAATGCCCTTCTATCTGCCAGATATGCTGGTGCGTAAAATATACCAGTGTTCATTCCTGAGAAGGGAAATAGCCTGTAATCTGTGGCAAAGTAGTCTATGGAATATCCAGTTACCCTTTCCAGCATTATGTAAAGATTTACAAGCGTACTTTCATCATATTTGTTTGCTAAATCAGCTTTTATCATCACATATTTTGCATTCTGAGGTGTAATATTTTTTGAATACAAACCGTAATAATTTGGATTGTTAAGTATTTTATTTATATAAGGTGAGGGATTCTTTGATAGATTGGTATAATAATCAATAATATTCTTTTCCTCCTGCGTACCGAGATACTGGGAAAGTATGTATCTTACCTCAGGTCCATATGTTTTGTTCATTATTGTGGCATCCAGTATTCTAGCTATAAGTAGAGAAACCGCTTCGCTTTCATTTTGTGCAGTTATGAACTGGCCTGCCACCTGGTATCCATTCTGGAAGTTATCCGCCACTGCAGGATGGTCACCCAGCTCCACATCCTGGAATCCATAGTCCCACCAGCTCAGGAAGCCGGGACGGTATTGCGGAGCCTGATTAGTATCCTGCTGTGAAAGCCAAGCAAAAGCACCCATCCAGGGATCTGTCTTATTTGTATCCAGCTGTATACCATAGGCCCCAAGATACCAGGGTGGTGTATAATTCTGTGGTCTGAAAATGGACGGCATTACGTTGTAGATTTCCCTGTCATAGGTGCTCTTATTCTCATATGGTATGGCTGCATCCACCGCACCCCACATATTCGGGAAGATTATGAGGAATGCCACCACCATAATTGCGCCTATTCTCAACCATGTGCCCCTTTTCTTCAATGCATTTTTCCAGGAAATGGACTTTACGAAGTTCCTTATTTCCTTCAAATTAATTTTCTCTATTATTATATCCAGCATATAAGCAGCTGGAATAACAAAGCCAGGTGATGCATTAAATATGAACCTTGCGGCAGAAAATGCCATATAAACAGAAACTATTGAAAATATTACGAAGAAGAGGTAATATTCATTCCTGTTCCTTCTAATATCATAAAGCATGAATGCGAGTCCAGCGACGAATATGAAGAAAACACCTACGCCCACGTTCATAATTATCTGTCCCAGGGTAGGAGCCTGCGCCTCTGCTATTGTTGAATAAAGAGCGCTTTTTACAAAATAACCCTCACCTGTATATATGTACCTCATTATGGAGGGGAAGAAAATCTGCCCTATCACAAGTACCGCAGCTATAAATGCTGCAGTTAATGAATAAGTAAGTACCCAGGGCCATCTGGAAGTCATTTCCAGGAATATTATGAGAAGAATTACAAATAGAAGTATGTAAAGAGGAGTGTTGAACCAAGGTGTAATTGTATTATCCAGGAGATAGAATGGAAATGCAACAGGGAATGAAAATAGCAAGAATATTATGGTAATCCAGAGGATATGGAATGAGCTTACATTTCTGAACCTGTTGTAAAATATCTGTATAACAAGGTAAATTAAAATTATTACCTCAACATAGACAAAACCCT
>CAYSIM010000042.1:0-2312 GCA_964431165.1 uncultured Thermoplasmatales archaeon
CATTTTATCCCATACCCTTGAAAGTGCTCCCAGGAGAGGATATGCTGGCGATCTATGGATAGAGCTGGATTTTATTGTTACTACGGTCCCCCTCCATGGCTGTGAGAGATTGTATTTCTTTACAAGGGAGACAACATCTTCTGGCGAAAGGGATGTGTTTACCACAAGTATTGCATCCTTTTTAGCGCCATCGAATAGGAGTGCTCTCTGGGATGTTTTTTGGATAAGCATATTGGAGGAAAAAACAACAATTGCATTGAAAATATCACCTACAGGTTCTATCTCTTCGTGAAGGAGCACGGGAATATCGGGGGTACCAAAAACGTTGTAAAATATCATGGGCAGATAATTTCTTTCTGGACTATCATCATATCTCATATAATAATAAGATTCAAGATTTTTCAAAATGCCAGCCTGAGCCAGTATGGAGGAAAATTCCGTCATATCTGCTGTGTGATCCACACCCAATCCATGACTTATCACCCAATCGAGATTTTCATATTCCATATTTCTCTCTGTAACAGGTAAAATTTCCTTCATTTTCATTCTTGCTCACCTTATATGTTTAATGCAAAATGTAAGTTAAATAATTTTCCCGAAATTTTGAATTTTTTATCTGTAAAATTTAAGATTCAAAAAAGATTTATTATTGTGTTATTATTTTGATGATGGTTAAAATGGACAGGTTGGAAAAGATTCTTTTTGTTCTCGTGGCGTTGATTATCATAGTAATAGCTGTAAGATTCATACTAGTAGTGTTTGGAATTCCTTTTTATACAGTGCATACTACAAATACATATGGTATGGTTTTCCTTAGCATTCCATTTCTTATGTTTTTATTTTTCATAGCCATTACGATTTTGGCAGTATTTTTCATAATTCTATTGGTAAAGGAACTTGTGGAACCAGTAACGGTAACGCATAATGATGAGGCGATAAGGATATTGAAGGAAAGGTATGCAAAGGGTGAGATTTCAAAGGAAGAATATGAGGAAAAGATGAGGGATTTATTCAAATATTAGATTTTTTATTACATAAAACAGATCCTCCAGGGGATAAATCCCCTTCCTATTTCATATTTTCATGAATCGTCATGGGAAATGGAGAATTTTGGGTAAAGATTAAATAAAATCTTTGTAATGCTAAAGCATGGAAGAAAAATTACTTTTTCCCTCAGAGGAATGGGTAAAGGAATACTGCAAGAGGTTAAGTGAATCCACTGATTACAACAAATCTGGAAAGGGATGGAAGGATCCCATACTTTTTAAAATGCTTGATATAGAGAGCCTGAAGGAAAAACCCGAATTCGATTCTTTCATTCTCTATCTTAAGGATGGTAAATGCGAAAATTGCGAGGTGGTAAAGGATCCAACAAAAACTGCACCCTTCAAGCTCAGTGCCACATATTCCAACTGGAAAAAGATCATAGATGGTAAGATAAATCCTACACAGGCAATGTTAACGGGGCAGATGAAGGTGGAAGGTAATATGGCCCTCCTGCTCAGGTATGCCTCTGCAGCAATCGCTATGGTCAAGGTTGCCCAGAGCATACCCACCAGGTATCTGGAGTGAATATGGCAATCTTCACTTTTCCCAGGAAAATTTTCTACCAGAAGGATATAATAGAAACACTTTCCAATATTCTTGATGGCGAAAATTCCAGGAATGTTCTTCTAGTTACTGATAAAAACATAATGCGTATACATGGTAAAAAGATCTTGGCAAGTATCGGAGCCAGGAACGTCAGGGTAATAGATGATGTTTCACCTGAACCCTCTGTTGAGAGCATTGAATCAATCTATTCAAGGAATAAGGATTTCGTTCCAGATACAGTCATTGCCCTAGGTGGTGGAAGTGTAATCGATTTTTCAAAATCATTAGCATTAAAATTTTCATTCCCCCAGATGGATCTGAGATATGTAAATCCATTCGATCAACTGAAACTTTCAGTGAAACTCATAGCAATACCCACTACTTCAGGCACAGGTAGTGATGTTTCCTTCGGTATAGTTCTCACCGATGGCGATAGAAAACTTGCCCTGGGCAATTATGAGCTAGTTCCTGAAATATCCATACTGGATTCGACACTTACACCTTCTGATCCTAAAATCATCAGGGCAACGGGTGTTGATGCATTCGTGCATGCATTTGAAGCACTATCTTCCAATACATCCACCATACTAACAGATGCCCTTGCGGAAAAGGCTATAGAAACAATATTCATAAATCTAAAGAAGGCAATGGAAAATGATGAAGATTCTAAAGATCTTCTCCATCTTTCGGCCACAATGGCAGGGATGGCTTTTTCTAAC
>CAYSIM010000042.1:2348-9489 GCA_964431165.1 uncultured Thermoplasmatales archaeon
TGGCCATAGCTTCGGTGCCACATTCCACGTTGTTCACGGTACCTCAGTTGGTATTTTTCTACCCTATGTGATAGAATTTAATTCAACCGATGAAAAGACAGCAATGAAATACGCAAGGATTGAAAAAATTCTTGGCACTGATGACCTTATAGGTACGATTAAAAAATTCTACGGTGATATAGGCCAGCCCTACAGCGTAAAAGAATTAAACATAGGAAAGAAAGAATATCTTTCCAGGCTGGATGAAATGGTGGAAAAATCCATTCAGGATAGCGAATTAGCATTCAATCCTGTTATTGTTGGTGAAGAGGATCTGAAAAATATTTACAAAAAGGCCTACGGTGATTAATTCCTATGTCCGGATTCTGGGATAAGATACTGAACGTGGATCTTTCAGCCAGGGAAATATGGTTTGAGGGCCTCGATGATGCCTGGGAAAAATATATGGGTGGAATAGGCATTGGTACATACATTTTCAGAAGGAGGCTGCCCATCGATGAACCATTTTCGGAAAGGAATCCCATAATAATCATGACAGGTCCCCTTGTTGGAACAGCTTTTCCAAATACTGGAAGGCATGAAATTGTGAGCAGGAGTCCTCTCACTAATCTCCTGGGTGAATCAAATTCAGGAGGACATTTCGGTTATCAACTGAAGAGGGCAGGACTGGATGGTATAGTGATAATCGGAAAGGCGGATAAACCATCCGCCATATTTATCAGGGATGGGAATGTTACCATAGAGGGTGCGGAAGATCTATGGGGCAAGGACATCTATTCCACGCAGAGAAAGATAAAAGAGAAGGGAGAGTTTTCCGTCATGACCATAGGTCCTGCAGGGGAAAACCTTGTGCATTATTCAGCTGTGATGAACGATGAGGGAAGAGCAGCAGGTAGAACAGGACTTGGAGCAATCTTTGGCTGGAAGAATCTAAAGGCAATAGCAGTAAACGGAAAGAAAATTGTCCCCCTTCATGATAAGGATAATTTCAATAAACTTGCAGGAAAAGTGGCAAGGGAAATTTACGAATCACCTGTGGTAAATGGTTTCAGATCCTACGGTAGCATGATATGGATGGATGGTGGCCAGGGTTTCGGTGATATACCTGCCAATTATTTTACAAGCCATGATTTTCCATACGATTCACTGAGCAGCATGAAATTCCACGAAATTTTTTCCGTTACAAGCTATCATTGCTCTTCATGCGTGATTGGCTGTGGAAGAACAGTAAAACTGGATAACCTCACAGTGGACGGCCCGGAATACGAAACCGTAGCGGCTCTGGGTCCGTTACTCGGTAACGATGATTTCTCCAAAATAGTGAAATGGAACCATCTTCTGAATTCACTGGGAATGGATACAATAAGCACAGGTGTTATTCTTTCAGGATTGAAATATTTCTTAGAGAATGGCCTTTTAAACGGAGATGTGGAGGAATATTTCGGAAAGAATTTTGAAAATGTGGAAAAATTGATCATGGACATAGCATATGGAAAAAGAAAAGAACTTTCCTTAGGACTTGAAAAATTCTCTTCCATTCATGGAATAGATAGGGATCTCGTTGCGACGGTGAAAGGCCTTGAAATACCAATGCACGATCCAAGGGCATTCAAGCTCCAGGGACTTGTTTACGCCACCTCATCCAGGGGTGCGGATCACATGCAGGGTGACATGTACCAGGTGGATATAGGTGGTGCACACGAGGAAATAGGAATTTTTACCGGGGATAGGTGGAACGTTGATTCCGATGAGAGGATAATGTCCATGATCAAGACCCAGGATTACAGGCAAATCTACAATTCCTTAATACTCTGTTACTATGCACAGCCCTCACCCCAGGAAATAGTGGATGCCTATAATTTGGCCACAGGTTTCAATCTCGATCTTCAGGGTATGATGGAAATAGGATCTAAGATAGTTAATGAAAAAAGGAAAATTAACGAATCTCTTGGTCTGAAGAAGGAAGATGATTACCTTCCCAGAATAGCAAGATCAAGAATTGAAGGTGAGCCAGAGGAATCGAACATGGATGATGGGGAGCTGAAATCCCTTCTAGAAAGATATTACAGGTTGAGGAGATGGTAAAATCATTTCTATTTAAAGGCAGTTTAAAATTAAATTTCCATTGAATATTAGAATAAAATTTTTTAAATTTGTATTCAATATTGATCGTGTTTTGACAGAAAAGTAAGAATAAAAAATTATATAGATGGGCTCATTTAAATTAAGAGATGGAAAAGGAAATACAGGGATATATACTCATGACGCTGGTAGCATTTCTCTGGGGTATCGGTTATACAGCAGTCAAGATACTCCTACAGGTGATGGATCCATTTTCCCTGGGTGCGGCAAGGTTTGCAGTATCACTCATTTTCTTTGTACCTATTACAATCATTTACTGGAAAAGAATAGAAAGGAGGGATTTTCTCATCCTCCTGATAATGGGAATCACGGGTATTACACTTTACCAGGTATTTTACAACTCAGGGGCCGTAGGTGTTTCGGCAGGACTGGGATCCATACTTGTATCCACGGAACCAATTTTTATTTACCTTATTTCCATTGCCTTTCTTGAAGAAAATTTAAAATTTTCAAAGATTGCAGGAATTTTCCTATCCTTTGCTGGCATTATCCTGATATTTTTCAGGGACGTCTTTTCATACACTGGATTAATATCAATTATATTGATAATCCTTGCCTCCATTTCATGGAGCATATATACCGTATTTTCAAAGAATATCATAGATAAATATGGTGCTATGTTCGCTACTTCCCTATCTTCAATCCTGGGTACCATCTTTCTCATGCCATACTTAATCTTGATACCTGCTGAAGTAAACAGATTCGTATTAATTGATTGGTTCTCTTTACTTTTCCTTGTGGTATTCACAACAATAGTTGCATTCTATTTAAATTTCAAGGGTATTCAGATACTTTCACCTTCAAGGGCTTCCGTTTTCTATTATCTCGCACCCGTTTTTACCATAATAAGCGCCTATTTTCTCATCCATGAAATAATTTCCCTTACCACAATCGTAGGCGGTATACTTGTTATCCTAGGCGTGGCGATTGTAAATCTTCCTTAATCATTTTACTATTTTTTCCAAGGCATTCATGAAGGAATCTAAAGCATCCTGTGTGAAAAGAACTATGCGAATTTCCTTTATGTCACATCTATTTTTTTCAATGAATTCAAGGATGGCTGAAATTGAAGTCTTAGCAGCAAGTTCCAATGGATAACCATATGCACCAGTGCTTATAGCCGGGAAGGCTATGCATTTTAATCCGTTTTCGCATGCAAGTTTCAGGGAATTGATGAAGCATCTTTTCAGATAATTTTCTTCACCATATTCACCACCCCTCCATACCGGGCCTACTGTATGTATTACGAATCTTGACTTTAAATTACCGCCAGAGGTAATTACCGCTTCACCTACTGGCAAACCGTCTGGGTATTTTTCCCTTCTTATCCTCATGCATTCTTCATCTATTTTCTTTCCACCCTTTCTATGAATCACTCCATCAACACCACCGCCACCCATTAGGGATGAATTTGCAGCATTCACAATTGCATCGCATTCTTCTTCCGTTATATCACCCTTTTTTATTATAATCTTTATACCCGATTTCAATAATTCCATATTTTAAAAAATTAAAAATGAGGAATAAATTTTTTTGATTGATAAGTTGGAAATTTTTAATTTATAAGTAAAAATTAAATAATTTATCTATACTTGAAAGCAAAATAAAAAGTAAAGCGGTAATTAGGTCATTTTTATCAATGATAGCATTTTTTTCTTTTTCCTTTGCTAAATAATCTACTTTCCGTACAAAAATCATTTATTTCATTGATAATTGCATATTATTTTCAATATTCTAAGGTTCTTCAACTATATTCAAAACATTCATAATTGCTAGAGCTGATGAGACAAAAAAGTATGGTGAAGATATTGCTGTAGGTCTTGCATTATTATCCTTAGGTTTAATCTTATTTATTGTATCACTGCCTATTCCATCTTCTCCATTTCTGATAATAATGGAAACACTCTTTTACCTCCTACCACTATTGAAATAGGGAGCAAAATGCCCACACAGCGGAGATTTCAGGACAAAAAAATACGTGAGATAAGGACCACATATTACCTGATAAGAAAGAGCATAGGAAGAAATAAATTAAATCATGGAGCGAGATTAAAAGTAAGATAGGTTCAAAGGAGAGCGGAAAAGTAATTAAAATTCTGCACAAGATAAAAGCAAAAGTGGTTCAAAGAGCAATAGAATTAAGGGGGCAGGGCCATGACCCTATAATAGTGTTTGGAGATGTAAAGAATATCAAGCCAGGACAAAGAAAATGTGAAAGTAGGATAAGAAAAATTAACAGAATTCTCATTTCCATACCTACATACAAAATAAAGAATATGCTGACATACAAAGCATTGTGGAAAGTAATAGGAGTATATGCGATAAATGAGGCATAGACATCCAAAATTGCCAAAGATATGATTCAAAAGATAAAATAGCGAAAAAAAGGATATTCAGATGCAGAGTATGTGGATTGGAATATAATGGATATTTGAACGGGGCAGTTAATATAGGAACCTGGCTCTCTGGCTATATGCTTAAGGCCAGAAAAAGTGAACCTGCCCGAACTTTCCCAGCGAAGAATATCCCGAAAGGGAAAATAATGGTGATTCAGTATGCAAGGGGAGAAGCCCCATCAGTAAAGGCAGGGTAGTTCACAGAAAATTTATTCAGGTATTGTATTTATTTATGAAGTTCTAGCTGTTATTATCATAATTATCGATTTTTTACATTCCTTCTATCTAAGCTCATTGAAAAATCAAAGTTTTCCCTATTTGGCTAAAATTTTTTTATAAAATTAATTGATTTTGTAGTGATCGATCAAATTTAAATATATCTAATTATTTGTAAACATTATGAAAATTACTGATAATGTAGAATTAATAGATAACACCATGTGCAACGTCTATGTAGCGAAAATTTCGGGAAAAATTGTTCAGATAGATGCAGGAATGAAGGGGAGCGCAAAGCTTGTTATGAATTATTACAGGGAAAAGCAAGTGAAACCAGATATTGTTCTCATTACTCATTACCATATGGACCATATTGGAGGTCTCTTTATAATTAAGGAAAAGTACAATCCAGAAATATATGCAAATGGAATTGAAATACCTGTAATAGAGGGAAATTCTTCAATGGGAAAACCCAGGTCTCTAGGAGCGAGGATCATGTTTTCCATTGTAAGGCCACAACCTGTTAAGGGTATAAAGGATGTTAAGGATCTGAAAATAGAGGGCCTGAGGGTAATCGATACACCTGGCCATACACCCGGAAGCACATCCTATTTCCTTGAAAAGGAGGGTGTATTATTCATAGGCGATGTAGCAAGCAATGTAAATGGAGATCTTAAAATTAATGAAAAATACACACTTGATATGGAAATGGCAAAAAGATCACTGGATAAAATAAAATCTATGTCACCAATTCTTGTCCTTCCCGGCCATGGCTCCCCAGTAAAAATTTGATGCATAGTCTTATGGAAGACATAGATCTGAAACTATTTTTCTCAGATTGTCCCGCCACACCAGCAGGTCATACTGGAATCCTTGAAAAAAGGGAAATAAGAAAATCCGTCACATTGTATCTTACACACGCATGCAATTTAAGATGCCTCACCTGTTACTTAAATGCAGGCGATCCCCTGATTAATGAGCTAAATACAAATGATTACAGAAAATTATTTCCTTCATTAAAGGAGCTGGGATTTGATATGGTATACCTTCTTGGAGGTGAACCCATGCTCCGGAAAGACATATTTGAAATAATTTCTTCTGCAAAGGAAAATGATCTCATTGTTTCAATGAGTAGCAATGGCTTTTTTATAGATAATGAAAATGCTAGAAAACTGAGCGAATCGGGTCTAGATAACATACAGATAAGCATAGATTCCGCGGATGAAAGGATTAACGATACAATCAGGGGAAGAGAATCATTCAGGAAGGCGAAGGAAGCCATAATTAATCTAAAAAATTATGGAATGAAGCTATCCATTGCCTTCGTCATCACAAGATTTTACAATGATATAAATGAAATAATAAATATGGCAAAATCACTGAATGTGGATGCTGTAAACATAAGTGTGGCAGAACCATTTGGGAGGGCATTGAAATTCAACGTTTTGCCAACAAGAGAAATGGTAAAGGAGGCCATAATGAAAATAGAGAACCTGAAAAATGAAATTGAAATGTCCTTCAATGGATTCAGATTTTATATGGATAAAGAAATATTCGAAAAATCATTGCACAATATTCCACCGGGATATTTTTCCTGTCCTGCAGGGAGGGAAAGGTTTGTCATAGATTCAAACGGAGACGTTTATGGCTGCGAATTAATGATGGACAAAAATTTTTTGGAAGGTAATATAAGGAAAGTGGATGTAAATGAAATCTGGTTTAATGGATTTAAATTTTTCAGAGAAAGAAAATTACCGGAAAATTGCAGAAAATGCAATTTCAGGGAATCATGTCAGGGAGGCTGTCCCGCCAGGTCTTTCATTTCCAATTATTTCCTCAAGGATCCTTTATGTAAATTATGAATTTTCTGAAGAAATATTATATATTATCCTGACTATTATGTTGCAATGGGATTGTTTAGAAGATTAACATTACTATTCATCATCGGATTTGCATTCAGGTTTTCGCTGGAATTGCTCTTTCCATATTCGGCGATAGGGTTTGATCAGATGGGTTATTACGTTCCGATGCTTTACACGCATGCAAATCCCATTGATTACTTTTCAGTGGGATTCATTTACTACCTAATAGCCTACGCATTGAATCTTATGGTTAACAATCCCGTCATGACCATAAAAATACTTGATGGTATTGTATCGGGCATTTTTTTGATTTCACTTTATGTATTCGCTGAATATGGTGTGAAGAATAGGTATTCATTCTTCATATTCATCCTTACCTTCTTTAGTTTTCAGGCTCTTATTCTTGACTGGAGCCTCCAGAGAAACATACTTTCATTTTCCTTATTCCTCCTTACATTCTTTTTCAGGAATGATGATAGGAAGAGTATTTCCATGGTTGCATTAATTACCTTAATTTCGGGCATG
>CAYSIM010000043.1:0-9244 GCA_964431165.1 uncultured Thermoplasmatales archaeon
AGCAATGGTGAAACAGATATTATTGTACTTTCCATCTCTCTTTCAAGAAGGACGTTAGCAAGCATGTCAAATTTAATTTCACCCTTTTTTATAGGGGCCAGTCTCATCACATTCTCCGGAGAAAATTCGAGCCCTGCATACTGCATGTATATTGAGTCCTGATAGAATTTTTCCACCTTCTCTATCATATCCAAGAACTCCTTTTCGCCTGAAGGTATTTTCCCAGATCTTGCTGCTATCTTTGGAAAATTCAGAACAGGGTAAACACCCTTTATTTTGGACGAAACTGAAATAACCTCATCCAGCGAACCTGCCACCTGCCTTTTGCCCGATGTTTCAACATAGAAATTTACATTTAATTTGCTTTTCGATACCTTCTCCTTTGCTACCTTTATATTTTCGGTTATGGTTTTCATATCCTTTTTTGCATCGCTGGGATTGTATATACCCAGATTAAAAACAACACCTGTTGCACCGAGTTCATTGGCTATTATGGATGACCAGTGTATATAATTGAGGCATTTTTCTGTGAACTCATCACCCGATGTAAGATCGATATAATTTGGTGTGTGAACAGTAAGTATTAAATCTAATTCCTTCGCCATCTTTCCAAGATCCCTCAGCTCTTCGTAGGAACGTGCAAGATTCCATTGAAGCACTCTGAGTATATCATTTTCCTCAATTTTTACATCTATACCCTGGGGTTTGTAATCCCCATTTTCATCCGGCCTGAAAACATCCACAATAATCTTGCTTTCATCCTTCATTCCTGGTATTACTTCCCTTGGATAAAGGCCTATCTCATCAACAGCATCCATCTCAACGACATTTACTTTAAAAAAAGGAATTTCAATTGCATTTAGACCCATCTCGTAAGTATCCTCTATTGCATCCTTCAACATCCTACCCTTGGAGGAAAGAGGGATGCCTGAAATGCCAAACCTATACATTATTAACACCTTTCTTAAAAATAATTAAATGCAATCTAATTAATTTTTTCAAATTTCAAATATCTTCTTTCCATTTTCCAGAATTTCTTCATGCTCAACACCCAGTATTTTTCTTATAAAAATTTTCCTTTCTTCTATATATTCTAAAAACTTCATTTTCTTTTCCGGATAAAGATCCATTACCCTTTCAGCATTCCAGGCAAGGGCTATCTGCGTTTTAATTTTAAAAGCGAGTTCTTTGTCAATTTCCGAAAGTTCTATCATATTCAATAATATGCATTACCATAATTTTATCTTTTTCTTAAATTCCTAACAAAGGGTCTTACCATTTCAACTATTTCCCTTGCATTCCCCTGAAAATCTGGAATTTTTATTTCACATTCATACTTGCCCCTTGATCTATTAAGTATATGACCTTGCACCGTAAGACCCATCTCCTTTAATTCATCCTCTATTATTTTACCTTGAAGGTAGGAGAGCTCATCATCAGTTTTCACTATGTAATATTCTGTCTGAAATTTCAAAAGGTCCCATACATCCTCAGCTAACTTTTTCCATTTTCCCAATATTTCCAAGGGATTTGCATTTCTTTTCATAATTTTTGAGAGTGTTTCCTTTATTGATAAATAGAATTTAATATCATTGCTTATATGCTCATAAAATTCTTTTTCCAAAAGAAGTAAATGTATTGTAGAGGATGATGCGGCTGTGTCCCATATTATGTAATTGTAACTCCTATTCATTTCAAGGAGTTTTGCCATCATGAATTCATCATCTATGCCGGGTGCATTTGCTATATGATCTATTATGCTCTTATCTATATCAAAAAATGATGATATAAGGGAATATACCTCCTCACCATAGGTGTTTTTCCATTCCCTTCTCACATCATATTCTGTGTATTCAAAAACATCCAAGCCGGGAACTTTTTCATTTAAGATTCTCCTTGTCATCGGTATTGCATCAGTGGATATCAATGCCACTTTATATCCTTTGGATAGTTCAAGCGCAAAAGCGGTGGAGATTGTAGTTTTACCAACACCACCCTTACCTAGAAAGGCTATTATCATAATTCCCCACCGTAAAGTGATCTTACTCTTTTATCAAGATTTCTGGAGGTAATATATTCATAAACAAAGCCTGGCACAAGATCCTTCCATTCCATTCCCAGGGCTATTCTCTTTCTAATTTCAGTTCCGCTATATTTATCCCTTTCATAAAAATCTATTCCTATTACATCTACCCCCGCATTTTCCATTAACAGTTTCACTAGAATATTATTGGAATAGCACCTTTTGAACGAGGGGAGCATTGATTTCAGATAAGATACCCACTCTGCATTATTTTTTATATTTTCGATGGGTACCACTATTACATTTTTACGCTTCCCAAGAGTGCCGAGGATCATCTCCATCCTTTCACCTGCAGTAAATGGATTGTTGAACGTGAAAGATTCACGTGCATTCTCAACTATTATTATCAATTCACCTTCCATTTCCAGGATACTGTTGATTGCATAAAGATGGCCTAGGTGAAATGGCTGGAATCTTCCAGGAAAAATAGAGGTCATGGTTTCCCATATATTGTAAAGTTTAAAAAATTTATTAATGTAATTGAATTAATTGTTAATGATGAGAACACATTACACATCCCAGTTAAGGGATCTTGAAGATGGAGCAGTTGTAAAGATTTGCGGATGGATACAGGATATAAGGGTCCTCGGAAACATTTCCTTCCTTATAATCAGGGACAGGGAAGGAATTGCACAGGGAACGCTACTGAAAAAAAATCTTGGAGAGGAAGGTTACAGAAGAATTATTTCACTAAATAGGGAAAGTGTAATCTGTGTGGAGGGAAAATTGCAAAAATCTTCACAGAGTAAACTAGGAATGGAAATTATTCCTTCAAGTTTCCAGATACTAAATGAAGCAGAGGCTCCCCTTCCGATGGGTGTTGTGGATAAGGTATCTGTTGACATTGAGACAAGGCTGAATTTCAGATTCATAGATTTAAGGAGACCGGAGGTATTTTCACTTTTCAGGATAGAATCCTCAATATCGAGAAGTATAAGAAATACACTTGAAAATGAGGGCTTTATAGAAATACATACACCTAAAATAATTGCCACTGCCACTGAAGGGGGTACTAACCTTTTCAGGGTAAAATATTTTGAAAATGACGCTTTTCTTGTACAGAGTCCTCAACTTTATAAACAGATAATGATGGCAGCAGGTTTTGATAGGGTATTTGAAATTGCACCTGCCTTCAGGGCTGAAGAGCATAATACAAATAGGCATCTAAATGAATTTGTTTCCATTGATATAGAGATGAGTTTCTCTGATGATAATGATGCAATGAATATTCTTGAGCTTGTTATTTACAATGCATTAGATTATATAAAGAAAAATAATGAAAAGGATCTTGAAAAAATTGGTTCAAATATACAGATTCCAGAAAGGCCATTCCCCAGATATACCTATGATGAGCTCAGGGATTATGTAATCTCAAAGGGGATTGATATGAAATTTGGCGAAGATTTTTCATCTGAGGCCCTATCTTTGATAGGAGAAAAATATAAAGGATTTTATTTTATTACTAAATGGCCAATGGAAGCAAGGGCATTCTACGTTATGCCAATGGAAGAGGATCCCAGATATGGCAGGGCTTTCGATCTGCAATTTGGTGAAAGAGAAATTACTTCAGGTGCGCAGAGGAATCATGTTTATAGCTCTTTGAAAGAAAATATAATAAAAAAAGGATTGAAACCTGAGGATTTCAAATTTTATCTGGATGCATTCAGATATGGAATGCCACCACATGCTGGCTGGGCAATAGGTCTTGAAAGACTTACGATGATACTTACAAATTCAAAAAATATAAGGGAAGTTACTTTGTTCCCTAGGGACAGGAGAAGAATAATTCCCTAGTTGTATTTTTCTTCATCCTCTTCGTTCTCAAGGTCCACGTCAAGGTCCCCTTTCTTAAAATTTTTTATTTCCTCCATTATCTCCTTCTCTTCCTTAAAAAATTGTTTTTTCTTTTTAGAGGTCATATTTCCCTTACCTCCATTTTCTTAATCATTCTTTGGATATTAATATTTTTTCATTACAAAGATGGGACCGCCGGAATTTGAATCCGGGTCGCCAGCGCCCCAGGCTGGTAGGATGGACCAAGCTACCCCACGGTCCCTTCAATCGAAATTTATTACTTCATCTATGAGATCGATGTGAGAGATTATCATTCTTCTGCAGCAGTATCTTTTAACACCTAAATTGTCGAAAATCTTTGAAATTTCATCTGAAGTAGGATCCCTGTGTTCGTTTTCCTTTATCTTTTCCACTTCTTCCCTGAATTTAAGATAATCGGTGGCTATTACCCTGCCACAGGAAAAACACCTGACAGGAATTATCATTTAGCATCACCTGTAAGACTTCTGCCTCTTTGCCCTGGCACCCCTTCCCATAGGAAGCTTGGGTAATTTTCTCCTCACATCATTCACTATGAGTGTTCTATCGTAATCCTTGAAAATTTTCTCTATCTCAGGATCCTCAAAATATTGTTTTATAGCCCTTGCAATTGCTGTCCTACTTGCCTCTGCCTGCCCCACTATACCACCTCCCCTCACATTAACATCAATATCCATCTTTTTAGCCTTTTCTCCAACTAGAAGGATAGGCTCCATTATCATGGTTCTTAGAATTTCAGGTTTGTAAATTTCAAGCGGTATTTTATTTATTCTTACCCTTCCATTTCCTTCCTTTGCAACCGCCCTTGCCACGGCTGTTTTCCTTTTTCCACTTGCTACAACTACCTTCATTTTTTCACCTCAGAATTTTGCTCCCAAAAACTTTGAAACTTCCCCTAGTGTAATTTTATTCCTTACTCTCCTATAAATTGCTTCCTCTACCTTTTCCGCATTCTTCGGATCTATGTTTTCAGGCACACCTATATAGACTCTGAGCCTCCTGTATGCCTCTCTTCCATGTGAAGTTTTGAAAGGAAGCATTCCTCTTACAGTTCTCCTTAATATCCTGTCAGGCATCCTGGGATAATGTGGTCCTTTACGAACCGAGCCTCTCTGCCATTTCTGCAGATAATCGTTAAGAATAAACTCCCTGTTTCCTGTGATTATGGATTTTTCTGCATTAATTACCACTATCTCCTCGCCCTGGAGAAGCATCTTCGCAATTTTTGATGAAAGCCTTCCAACAACATGATCAGTAGCATCAATGATTTTCATTTACATCACCCGATTATCTTTACACCTTTTCCTTTTGGATTTACTGCCATTAGTTCATCAATTGTAAGAACCTTACCCCCAGCCTTCTCTATCTTTTCTCTTGCTTCCTTTGAGAACCTAAAGGCAGAAACAATTACCTTTTTGGTAATCTTGCCCGAACCCAGTACCTTTCCAGGTACTATGATAACATCTGAATCCTGTGCATACCTCTCAATCCTACTCACATTTACTTCTGGCCAAACACGGAGTGGCTTTTCCAACCTTTCCGCAATGTCTCGCCAGATGTTTACTTCTTCCTCCCTCGACTTTTGCTTAAGGCTCCTTATCAAGGAGACAAGCTCTGGATTTGTTTTAACCATCTGACTCACCCGACATCCTGGTGTAAGGATTAAAAAGTTTATATTAATAAATGTTTCCCAAAAAGAAGCCTTGTAGAATTCCTTTTTAAAAATTTTAGGAACTAATTTTTCTATAGTTTTTTTCTTCGGAACTTTTCAGAAATTTATATGTATTATAATGTCTGTTATAAAAAATAACACAGCCCTATAATCTTTAATAGAATATTATAAATCTCATGAATAAATTTTTTGAAAGCATCAATTTATGTATATGAAAATTAAAAAAAATTACATCAAAGTTTTCATTTTCAAAAAAAAATTATCCTCTTTTTTATAAAATAAGGCATACAATTCTATTATTGCCCTGAATTGATTAATAATGCATTTGTTAAATCAAACAGGAAAAGATTGAGAAAGAAAATGTAAAATAGTAAATTACAATCTTTGTCCCATGGATTTTTTATTCAATCCTAAAAATGTGGCTGTGGTAGGAGCTTCAGGAAAGATGGGAAAGATAGGTTATGAAATAATGAATTCACTCCTAAATACAAAAGCAAACATTTTCCCTGTTAACCCAAATGAAAATGAAATTATGGGCAGGAAATGTCATAGATCCCTGCTGGATATTGAAGAAAACATAGACCTTATGGTAATAAGTTTAAATGCGAGCCAGATTAAGGATGTTATAGTAGAGGGATGCAGGAAAAATGTGAAGGGTGCTGTTATAATATCAGGAGGATTTGCAGAAATGGGTGAAGAGGGGAAAAAACTGCAGGATGAGATAGTAAAAATTGCAAAAGGATGCGGTATGAGAATTGTTGGACCTAATTGTATAGGAATTCTATCTCCCAGAAGCAATTTTGATACATTTTTCCAGTCAAGGGAAGCAATGAAAAGACCTGGTCCAGGTCCTGTTTCATTTATGACTCAATCTGGTACCTATGGTGTGACTTTGCTTGAACTTCTTGAAGAGGAGGGAATTGGTGTAAGCAAATTTATTTCCTTTGGAAATAAAGTTGATGTTGATGAAAATGATATGCTGGATTATTTTTATTCCGATAATGATACAAGGATTATAGCTGCATACCTTGAAAGTTTCTCAAATGGAAGAAAATTTTTCAAGCTCTCTGAAAAAGTTTCATTGAAAAAACCTATAATAGTTCTCAAGGCAGGAAAAAGTGCTGAGGGAACTAGAGCAGCAAAATCCCACACAGGTGCAATGGCTGAAAATTTCCTAATATTTGAAGGAGCTTCAAAGCAATCGGGTGTAATCACCGTCGATGATATAGAAGAAATGGTGGATATAATAAAAATATTATCAATGCAACCACTTCCTAAAGGTGGGAATATTCTCCTTATTACAAATGGTGCCGGGCCATGTGTGGTTACAGCAGACGCTGTTGGAAATTCAAAATATTTGAAGATGGCTGAACTTACCGAAGATCAAAAAGTAAGTTTAAAGGGTATTCTCCCAGAATTTAGCATAATATCCAATCCCTTAGATTTGACAGGTTCTGCCACACCACAGTGGTATGAAAATGTCCTCGAAATACTAAAAGATGGCAATAACATTGATATCTTTGTACTCTATTTTGTTGTACCCAACGCCCCAATTTACAGGAATATTGAAAAAATCTACAATCTTTTTTCAAAGAATTGGGGTAAAACAATAATAGCAGTAATAGCAGGAGGAGAATACAGCAAAAAGGTCTCAAGAAATATAGAAGACCTAAATGTACCTGTTATTACCACTGCCAGGAGGTTGGTAAATGCGCTTGATAAAATTGTTGGATATACCCAATGGAAGGAAAATAACCATAAGAAAGGCCACTGAAGAAGATGCAGAAGGAATAATTGCCTGTTTCAATGATGTGATGAGGGAGAATATATACCTTCTAGGAGAAAGATACATGGGGGATGAGGATTTCCTCAGGCTAAGGATAAGGGATGAAAATAATGAGCTATTTCTTGTTGCTTTGGATGGTGAAAAAGTAATTGGTATTCTTACACTAACAAGAGAATCATTTGCAAAAAATATGCATGTAGCTTTCCTCGGAATTGCTATAATGAAGGGATACAGGCACCAGGGGATAGGTAAGACTATGATGTTACTCTCATTTGAATGGGCAAGGGAAATGGGTATAGAAAAAATTTGTCTAGAAGTTTTTTCAACCAACATTAATGCAATAGAATTATACAGAAAAATGGGTTTTGAAGTGGAGGGTATAAGGAAAAAACAGTTTAAAATAGAGGGGAAATACGTGGATGATGTTCTTATGGCTAAATTTTTATAGAGAAAGAACATAATTTAAATGATGAATTTAAGGATAAAAGAAGTGGATTTCCTGACAGGAAGGAGGGAAATATTTCTCGGCGAGAATGATTCTAAAAAACTCGGCGTTATACCGGGTTCCAGAGTAATTGTTTCAAGAAAGAATTATAAAAAAATATTTTTTGTCTCAATATCCTCCATACTTAAAGAAGGGGAGGCAATGGTAACACAGGGATGTGGACTCAAAAAGGGGGATGTTGTAGATGTGTATACAGCCCCTCCACCTGCATCCATAGAATCCATCAAGAAAAAAATATACGGTGGTAAGCTTGATGCAGATGAAATAAAAAAAATCATAGATGATATAGTTGAGGAAAACCTTTCCCAAATAGAGCTTTCAAGTTATGTAACCGCTATCCAAACATTAGACATGGATGATGATGAAATAGTTCATGTGATTAATTCTATGGTTTCCACAGGTGAAACTATAAAATTTGACCATGATGTTTACGATGTTCACAGCATTGGTGGTGTACCAGGCAATAAATATGCTCTTATAACTGTACCAATTCTAGCAGCGGCCGGTCTTAAGGTACCAAAGACTTCGTCAAGGGCAATAAGTAGCGCAGCAGGTACAGCCGATGTTATGGAAGTTCTTGCCAGAGTGGATTTAAACGCAGAAGAAATAAAGAGGGTAGTGGAAAACGTGGGTGCAACGCTTGTGTGGGGGGGTGCACTTAACCTTGCCCCCGCAGATGATAAGATCATAAAAATAGAACAGCCCCTAGGCCTTGATCCCCAGGCGCAGGTACTTGCCTCTGTACTTGCAAAAAAGAAAGCTACTAGCATAGGAACTTTACTAATCGATATACCAATGGGATTGGAGGCTAAGGTGAAGAATGATGCAGAGGCAAAAAAACTTGCTGAAAGATTCATTAGACTGGGTGAAAGGGTAGGTATAGATGTAAGCTGTGCAATTACATACGGTGGACAGCCCCTAGGAAGGGCTGTTGGACCTGCGCTTGAGGCACAGGAGGCACTCAGGGTGCTTGAGGGAAAAACAACATCAAATAGCCTTGTTGTTAAATCAATAGAACTTGCATCAATAATTCTTGAAATGAGTGGTGTAGCTGAGAAGGGAAAAGGTAAAGACATTGCCAGGAATTTACTTTACACCGGCAAAGCAAGGGATAAAATGATGGAAATTATAAATGCACAGGGAAGCAGGGGTATTGAAAAAAGTGATGACATAGAGCTTGGTAAATACAAAGAAGAACTCGTTTCGCCAAGTGAGGGTTATATATCCTACATATCCAACAGATACGTTGTGGAAATAGCTAGAACACTCGGTGCACCATTTTCCAAGACCTCTGGTATATGGGTTTCCAAGAAAATAGGTGATAAGGTAGATTATAGTAGCGGCTTCGGCAAACAGGACGGAGCG
>CAYSIM010000044.1:0-5120 GCA_964431165.1 uncultured Thermoplasmatales archaeon
CGCTCCATATGGACCATGGAGGGCCCAGGGCCCTATTAACAACGCTCATAACTATGGGTAATCTGGCTCCAGACGCCCAGTGGAGCATCTCATGCATGAGAGCAAGACCATGGGAGGAAGTAGCAGTAAATGTTCTAACACCAGTATTTTCAGCTGCAATGCAGGCTGCCATTGCAGAATGTTCACTTTCCACCCTGATGTATTTACCCTCAAATTCACCGTTGGCTATGAATTCAGCTATTTTTTCAACTATTGTGGTCTGTGGAGTAATGGGATAGGCTGCCACTACCTTTGCTCTTGACAGCTTAGCTCCCCATGCCGATGCATAGTTTCCAGTCAACATTTTCATCATTGTTATCATTCCTCCAGCTTTTCCTCGAAAACCATATCTATGCATTTAACAGGGCATTCGTTTGCACAAATTCCACACCCTTTACAATAATCATAGTCTATTTCTGGTGCATCCAGCTTGGATATGGCCTGGTTTTTAGCAGGATATTTATCATTCTGTACTATCTTTATGGCAGGTTCAGGGCAGAACTTCCAGCAAATCATGCACCTGATGCATTTTTCGTACTGAATTACCGGTCTAAATGTCCTCCAGCCTCCAGTTTTATTGTTTGTACTGGGTACTGTAGCTATTGGTGTAGGAAAATCATCCATTTCTCATCACCTTCACAGATCTATAAGCCTCTTCAGCTGAGGCAATATTTTCATCAACCATTCTGGAAACTGTTTCTGAGATTGCCCTTTTAAGTGATTCAATGGAAATTACACCACTTGCCGCTGCATAAGCACCTAATATGGATGTATTTACTATAGGAGCCGAATGTGAACCCAGACTATATTTCAGAGCTATTTCAGATGCATTCACTGTAGCCACAGTTTTAATGTTAAAAAGTAAATCCTGTGGATTTTTCATTGTATTAACCAATATAAGGCCATCCTTTTTTAGACCTGTAAGTACGTTTACTGCACTTATCAATGAAGGATCAAGCACTATAACGTGATCAGGATTGTATATCTGGGTCTTTACCCTGATTGGTTTTGTATCTATTCTAGTAAATGCAGTTACAGGTGCTCCCCTTCTTTCCACACCAAAGTATGGAAATGAGGAAACATGTTTTCCTTCGAAGAATGCAGCAGTGGCGAGAATTTCAGAAGCAATTACTGCTCCTTGCCCACCTCTTCCGTGGAATCTTACTTCTAGCATTTCTCAGCACCAAATCCTAATTGTATAATTCTATTAAAAAGTTTTCAATTTTTAAATATATACTAAAATTATTATAATATAATAAAATATGGGAAAGAAAAATTTTTATAAATGTAAAAAATAAAAGAAATGTGAATGACTCTTTCGATGATGGTTACATTGAACCAGTAGTGATTCCTGGATTTATTTATAAAATCTGGAGGGAAAGGCTGAAGGAAAACTATGATCTTGAAATATGCAATGATGTAATAGAAGTGCTGATAAAAACCTATTATGTAAGAAGTACTTGGAAATGGCAGCGTGCTTACAAAAACATTGTCAATATATTGATCAAAAAAGGGTATAATAAAAAGGATTCTGTGAACATGGCCAAAAGAATAATAAAGATATTTGATGGTGGCATAATAAGAGAATAAGATGGATAAAAAAGAGCTTGAATTAAGAATAGAATCACTTAAAAAACTGGAGAAGAGAAAATTATTCCTAGAACAGTATGAAACGCCATCAAATATTGTAGCAGATGTGATTTTCATTGCCATTGATGATATATATGGTAAATTGGTGGCTGACCTTGGGTGTGGCAACGGTGCCTTTTCCGTAGCTGCATCCCTGATGGGAGCCAGGGAAGTACACTGTGTGGAAATAGATGAGGACGCAGTAAAGATTGCTATGGAGAATATTGGAACACTAAATATAAAAATACATAATATGGATGTGAGGGATTTTAATATTAAGGTAGATACAATTATAATGAACCCACCGTTCGGATATCAGATGCCCCATGCAGATAGGGATTTCATTGTCAAGGCAATGGAAATTTCAAATACAGTTTATCTACTCCATCACAAAGGAGCAATAAATTATGTAAAAAGTATGATTGCAAGTAAAGGTGAAATAGACCTAGAAAAAGATTATAAATTCAATCTTCCTTATGGTTTTAAATTCCACAGAAATGAAAATGAAGAGATTGAGGTAAAATTGATAAGAATAAGGGTGAAATGATATGAATAGGATTGTGTCTCCCGGGGAATTTCTAGGTACAATAGAAGAGTTTGTACCTGGCCATAATGTTATTGAAATTGATGGAAAAATATACTCCAGCATTTTAGGTAGCGTGGAAGTGAATCAGAAACATATGACAATCAGTGTAAGACCTATTCAAGAATTACCTGTATTGAAGGTAGGGGAGATAGTTTATGGTGTAGTACAGGAACTCTATAACGATTTTGTTATTGTTACTGTTGTAGCTATAGAAGGTAGCGATAGGGAAATAGTTGGCGGAAAACAGGATGGTATTATTCATGTATCTAAGGTATCTGACAGGTATGTGGATGAAATTGGCAAAATGTTTAGAATAGGGGATATTGTAAGAGCTAAAGTTATCAAGGCAAAGCCATCCCTGCAACTAACTACAGCCGAACCGCATCTGGGTGTGGTAAGAGCTCTGTGTATGAAATGCAGGCAACCACTGAGAAAAAAGGATAATATGCTCTATTGTGAACGCTGTGGAAGAAATGAAACGAGAAAAATTGCATTTGATTACGGAAACATTAAAATAAAGGTAAAAAATAAACCTATTTGAGAGGAAAATATATGAAAAAGAATAATGAAATTGAAAGGTTGAATATTGAAGTTAAAAAGTTAAGGAAAGAGGTAGATGAACTTAAATCTTTGATGCGTGAGCTCGTTCAAGTAGTTTTTAACGAGGATGAGGATGTGGATGATAAAGGACCATATCCAAATAACTGAGGTGAGTATATGGCAATGCCAATAAAGGTAATAGAGGAATTTATGAACAAAAGGATTTCGATGTTGATGAAGGATAGCAGAATTCTTGAGGGAACATTAATAGGTTTTGATGAGTATATGAATCTCATCATAGATGATACTGAGGAAAAGATCAACGATTCGGTTAGGAAACTGGGTGTTGTAATAGTGAGGGGAAATAATATATTGAGGATTGCTTCGAAGTAAATATGGTAAAGTGTACCCAATGTGGAGGGGAAATAGACGAAATAACGCTAACCTGTAAAAAGTGTGGAAAGAAATATACAAAAGAAGAATATAATAATCTTGTTCTTGATTTCGTTCTCAATTCTCTTAAAGAAGAAAATACTGGCGAAGGATACGAAAATATAAATAATGAAATAAACAGTATTGAGAAATGGCTTAAAGGTGAAGAAGAAAAAATAAATGAAATGGAATCAAAAATGGAGGGAATAGATGATTCTGCTCTTGCGGCACTTAAGGAAGAGGTGCTTGAAAAAAAGAGAGAAATAGAAGAAAAAAGTGAAGAACTAAAAAAAATTCTTGAGGATGTGAAGCTTCTAAAAGAAAACCTTAAAATAAGTTTTAAAAATATATTAAATAAACTTAATTTTGCATATGATATAAAGAACAGAAAAGATGTAATTTCCCTTCTAATGGAATATTCAGATAGAATAAATGAACTGGAAAATAAATTATTTGAATTGAAAATGGAAAAAGAGAAGTATGAAAGTATTCTAAATCAGGCAAGGAGAATTCTTGGTGTAAAGGACCTAGAAGAATTAAATGGAAAAATTGAAAATCTTATCCTGGAAAATGCAGATCTTAAGATAGAGATGGAAAGCCTTCAGAACAGGATACAGATGCAAAAGGAACTCTGGGATGATTGGGTTTCTTCCCAGAATGCTTCCATCAGAGATCTTGCAGAAAAGGAAATGAAACTAAGAGAACAGGAATCATTAATTGAAAAGCAGCTCAGGGAAATGGCAGAAAAAGAAAAATTGGTTCAGGGAAAGCAAGTAAGTGTAGATACGGAAAGTATAAAAAGAATTGAAAATGAAAATGAACTTTTAAAGAAAGAAATAGAGAGATTGAATTTGTTAATTAAAGCAATTTCATCTGGAAATAGTGAATTATTGCAGAAGACGGAAGAATTGTCAAGGATAGAGAATTTGAAACTGGAAAATCAGAATCTTAAAAGTCAGTTAGAAATTATGGAAAAGGAAATAAAAGATTTGAAGGAAAAATTAAAATTCAAGGAAGAAGAGTATTCCAGAAGAGAACAGGATCTTCAATTCAGAGAAAAGAAAGTGGAACAGATGATGCGTGAACTTGAATCTCAGAAAGTAGAAATAGAGGAACTTAAAAAACTCGAGAAAGAGCATAAGATAGAGGATCTTAATGAGCTTATAAAAAGAAAGGAAGAGCAACTGAGGGAAAAAGAAAAATATCTGAGGGAGAAGGAAAAGGAACTGGAGGCAAAAGCAAAGGGTTTGATAGAAAAAGAAATATCCATGACACAGGAAGAAATTGTTTCTGAAATCAGAGAAGAAAAGGTGAAAACGGGTACTAGAAGGCTTGATGACCTCCTTTATGGTGGATTCCCTCTAGGGTCAAATATAATAGTTTACGGCCCTGCTTATACTGGAAAAGAAGTACTGATATATTCTTTTCTTGCCGAGGGATTGAAAAAAGGTATACCCGCGATTGTAATTCTTGTGGATAAAACCATAGATATTTTTGAGGAAGATGTAAAATATGTACTTCCCACATGGGACGTTTATGTGGGGAATGGTCTTGTTAGATATTTAGATGCGTATTCGAAAACAATAGGGGAAAAGAGCGAAAGAAAGAATGTAATTTATGTGGAATCACAGACGGATATAGATGGAATAGTCCAAGGTGTGGAAAAAATAGTTTCAGAATTGAAGGATTATAAGTATTACAGGCTCGCATTTTTCTCCCTCTCCACAATACTTACTTTCCTGGACCCGCCCACTGTTGTCAGGTTTCTTCAGCCATTTACAACAAGGAGAAAAAAGGAGAAAGCAGTTTCACTTTACCTGCTAGAGAAGGGATTGCATGAGGAAAACACTATACAGCTAGTTTCACATCTTATGGATGGAACGATAGAATTCAA
>CAYSIM010000044.1:5205-9162 GCA_964431165.1 uncultured Thermoplasmatales archaeon
CAAAGAGCGGTATAATAATGGGTTCTTTTACGCTGGGGCATATAAGATGAAGATAAAATTATTTTATTTCAAAAACAGAAATGAACAAAAAAATTTTATTGAAAAATTGAGTAAATATTTCACGAAAAATAATGGTGAATTTATTTATATTAATGATGATAGAAAAACAATGTTCATATATGAAGGAGAGATTGAAGGTGGTTTCGATTCTTATATAATAAATTCTATTGAGGAAATATTAAAAATATTAAAGAGTTATGAATTTGAAACATTCGCTGTTAGGTCAAGGAGGAAAAATAAAATGGATGATAATAAAATGCTGGGTAAAATTATAGTTGAGGGTTTGAATAAAAAAGTAAATCTTGAAAACCCTGATTTAACAATTTTTCTGGACAGTGTTGACGGTTTTACACTCACCTATGTTGAATTGAAAAGTATTTATAAATCATAGCCATAATAGAATCATAGGATGAAGAAATGTGCGCCGTGGTAGCTCAGCTGGGAGAGCGCCAGACTGAAGATCTGGAGGCCGCCGGTTCAATCCCGGCCCACGGCATAACCTTAATATTTTAAATCATAATTCATATCTATGAAAGAATGGTACGGTGAATTACAAACAAAAGATGTAAGGCTTGAAGTAAGGGCCTCCAAATTGCTTTTTTCCGGTAAATCAAAGTATCAGAAAATTGAGGTGGTCGAAAACAATACTTATGGCAGGGTACTTTTCCTTGACGGGACATTTCAGCTCACTGAGAGGGATGAATTCATATATCATGAGATGCTTGCCCATATTGCCCTATTTTCCCTTGAAAATCCCAAGAATATTCTCATAATAGGTGGAGGTGATGGTGGTCTTGCCAGGGAATGTCTTAAACACAATCCTGATGAAATTTCACTTGTTGAAATAGATGAGATGGTGGTGGATATATCCAGAAAATATCTTCCCACTCTAAGTATTTCTTTCAAAGATAAAAGGGTGAAAATAGTAATCGACGATGGTGCTGAATTTGTTAGAAAATCAGAAAAAAAATTCGATACTGTTCTTGTTGATTCGACGGATCCAGTCGGACCTGCAAGCGTTCTTTTTACTGAACAATTCTACAGAGATGTTAAAAAAGTACTGAAGGAAGGTGGTATTCTTGGAGCTCAAACAGGAACACCTTTCCTCTATCCTGATCATCTTTCGATGGCTTACAGTAATCTTAAAAAGGTTTTCAAATATGTGGATGTTTATATTGCCACAGTACCAACATATCCCTCTTCAATATGGAGCTTTACATTTGCATCCGATGAAAAAATAAAGAGAAAAAGAGATCAGAATTTCAGGACAAAATATTATAATAAAGAAATCCATGATAACAAAGTATTACCTGAATTTGTTAAGGAGGTATTTCAGTGAACCTTCCATTCCCTTTTCTTTTTTTCTAGGATTTCTTCGTGTTTAGGTCCTAATTTATATGATATAATTTCCAGATCCTTGAGGTTTTTAAGAAATTTGGATTTGCTTTCAGAATTAATGTATTCTTTGAACTTTCTCAATTTTTTCACCGTGTCATAGAAATAATATAGACCAACGAAAAATGAAATGATGGAAAGGAAAAATACCCAGTATATCCAATCTCCTGTAAATTTGTGAAAATTCTTAATATAGTCAGGTGGCGAACTGGAAAACATTGCAAGGGTGGTGATTAAAAGAAATATGAAACCCACGGCCATAAGCGTGAAAGATATGTAAACAATGTATTCTCTCCATATTCTGAAATTCATCATTTAGATGCATAGCATGGCACTATTTTATTCTTTCTTATTTTCATGAGAATATCAATTATTTTGAATTCTTTAAAAAATCTAGAAGTTTATCTAATGCCCTTTTTCTATGGGATAAAGAATTTTTTTCATGTATTTCCATTTCCGCAAGAGTTCTTTTTTCACCCTCAGGAATAAAAATAGGATCATAACCGAATCCATTTTTTCCTCTTATCTCCATAGATATTTCTCCTTCAAGCACACCTTCAAAAAAATGGAAATTTTCCCCATCAAAATAACCTATCACAGAAACAAATTTTGCTCTTCTATTGAAATTTCCCTCTAAAAGTTTTATTATTCCAGAATTTCCGATGCTAGATTGTACATATGATGCGTATGGGCCGGGAAAACCGTTCAGGGAATCTATGAAAAGACCTGTATCCTCCAGGAAAAATGGATTTTTAAGTATTCTGCTGACATAATTCAGAGAAAAACTTGCTATTTCCATGAGAGAATCCGACTGTATTTCAGGATATTCATAGTTATACCATTCAAGTTCAATTCCCTTTTTAATAAGCATCTCTTCATATTCCAGATACTTATGCTGATTATGTGTTACTATAATCATGAATATCTCCTCCTCATCTCTATCTCCCTCATCCTTTGAAGATTCTCCTTTCCATTCGAACAATTTTTAAGATATGATTCCAATACATAATTAAAATTTTCAAGCCCATCAAAATGTGTACTTATGAATGATTCCTTTAGTAGATGTAGATCTGTTCCAAATTCTTCGGCCCTTGAGTCCATTTCTCCCATTGATGGATCTATTAAATATATTTTTTTTCCATCATAAATTATGTTACTTGTTGTAAGATCACCATGCGAAAAACCATTATTATGCATAATAGCCACTAACCTCCCTATCTCCCTGCATATCTCTATCCTTTTATCATTTTCTAGGTTATCTAAAATTTCCCTCAGCGTTTTACCATCTATCTTAGTAAGTTCCAGTGAATAATTTTCCATATCAATATCAAGGACATAGGGTGCATTAATACCAAATCTTTTAATTGCATTCAAAAGCCTTGCCTCCTTTCTTGTTCTTTCCCTCCTTAGAATTTCGTCTATTTCATCTATTCTATATTTTTTCTTTATTCTCTCCTTTTTTACGCTCTTAATTCCTAAATATTCAGATTCAATTATTTTCGCCTCAGCACCAGGAAGTTCACCATAATCCCTGTAATGCTTTCTTTCTTTCACCCATGTTGCATCAATTGAATCAGCTCTGAACTTTTGATCTACCGCAGTATCTTCAATTTTCATTCTTATTCCGTTTCTGTACATTAATTCGCCTAGATATGCTATCATAACCCCATTATCCACGCAGAGATCTGGGGGTGGAACATATACGGTGGCACCCCTTTCCTCGGCCATCTTTGCCATCATTTCACCGAGCCTCTTGTTCCTGGCCACTCCCCCGGTAATAAGAATTTCATCTTTGTGCAGATGTGCCAGTGCCCTCTCAGTTACCTCCGTCATCATAGAGAAAACTGTTTCCTGCAAAGAATAGGAAAGATCTTCAACTGTAGAGCCTGAATTTATAAGGGATTTAAGTGCAGTGAGAATTCCAGAAAAAGAAACATCCATACCTTTTATGGAATAAGGTAGAGGATAGTATTTTTTACCTTTTTTTGCCAATTCCTCTATTCTAGGTCCACCAGGAAAGGGAATGCCTATTTCTCTTGCAAATTTGTCAAGAAGGTTTCCTATACCTATGTCGAGTGTTTCACCAAAAACCCTGTATCTCCCCCTAGAATAGGAAATGATCTGTGTATTTCCACCCGAAACATATGTCATTACTGGGTCCTCTGCACCTGCAGTCAATTTTCCTATTTCAAGATGCGCAATGCTATGGTTTACGCCCATTATAGGTATATTGAGCTTGAGTGAAATAGCCCTGGCAGCGGTGGCTACAGTTCTCAGACAAGGGCCCAGGCCAGGACCCTTAGAAAAGGCAACAAGTTCTATATCTTTCATTTCTATATTTGCCATTGATAATGCTTTTTTTAATACAGGGATAAAAACATTTGAATGGTGCACAGCAGCTTCTCTGGGATGTATTCCACCCTTTTCAGGAATAAACATATCCGTTACATTTGCGAGAATTTTTTCATCTTCCATAATGCCGATTCCAAGCGTATGGGCAGT
>CAYSIM010000045.1:0-9126 GCA_964431165.1 uncultured Thermoplasmatales archaeon
GAGCGGTGAGGTAGAGATAGAGGATACAAATGCGGATCCCTTCCTGGCATTGAATACGGAGGATGTGGTGAAGGCCATAGGCAGGGGTTTCTCTCCTAAGAGGGCATTCAGATTGTTCGAAGAAGATGTGATTATGGAAATAATAGATCTTAAGGAATATTATGGGAAAAGGGAGAACAGGATCAGGATTGCCAGGGGTAGGATAATAGGTACCAATGGTAAGGCAAGGAGGACCATAGAGGAATTGACAGGTACATACATATCTGTTTATGGTAACACTGTTGCAATAATAGGTTCATACGAAGGAATGGAGATGGCAAGGAAATCTATAGAGATGATACTGCAGGGTAGCAAGCATTCAACAATATACCGCTTTCTTGCTGAAAAGAGAAGGGAAATGAAATTCAGTTCCCTTGATTCATACTAAGCTTTTCTCTTAGAATAACCGAAAAAGATTGCACTACCTACCATATGCGATATTCTGATGGGTTCAGGTATTTTACCCCTTACAGTAAACCTAGAGATTTCCTCCTCCGCTTCATTCCTTTCTATTCCTACGAACTGCACGTAAATATCATTAATTTTTTCAATGTTAAAATTTTTCATCATTGATAGCCTCCTTTCCCAATCCTGAAAGTGCTTTTTTAATGCAATCTCTATTTTTTCCATGGAGGGTTTTTTTCTAACAACGGTGATAACAGGTATTCCTGTGGATCTGTAAATTTTACCTATATCAGCCACATTAAAACCTGCAAATGTAATCCCGTTCATGAAGATTATCTTAATCTGATCTGAAAATTTCCCAGAAAGCATTTCAAGAATGGCATCCGTGGAATCCATGCCATCCACAGTTATGCTCTTGATCATCAATCCCTCGAGATAATTCTTCTCCCTTACAACGCTTCCAACAAGCAGAGATTTTGGATTTTCCCTTGAAAATGGTGAATCGTCTATACCAAGAGCTCTAATCTTTATTTTCACAATTAAAAAGATAAAAACGTTGGAAATAAAATTTTATATGTAATCCTGATTTTCATGCTTTTTCTGTTTCATCGCTCTTTTAATAAGTGGATGTACATCCTTTGGTTTTTCCATTTTATATTCTTTTAATTGAGGTGTTTTCTTCCTTGATTTGAATTCCTCTTCAGGTTTTGCAAGAGCCCCTCCCACAATGCCGAATATTATCATTATTGCAAAGTATGGGGGAGCATATTTAAGGAAGTAAAGATAATTACCGAGATATTTTGCAATAACGTTTTCAGTGCTGTTTATGTAATTTAAAAGTCCTGATGGATCTAAATTTGTTGGAAAATATATCAATGGTATGTATATGTAATGCAGGTAGATTAGGTATGATAGAATAAAGAATCCTATAGCCGGTATTGCGGTAGCAAATGCCCCGTATTTTGCATTTTCACTCCTTTTTCCCACAACATAACCTGATATCATGGGCCCGAATAGCGGAAGCCACCATAGAAGACCTATGAGTAAGAAACCCAGTAATGTATTAACCGTAAATTTGGATGCGTTCATCTTAATCACCTATATGTCTGACAAATAGCATACAAATATTTAAATGTTGCCCGTTGATTACCCTGGTAATGGATCTAATATTATTTTCAACTGATGATAAAGCATCCTTGAATATATTTGAGCACCTGGAAATGATGTGTTCTTTAAAAGAAGAGATGGAGGATATTTACTCCTGCAGAAATTTTTACCTTGCAGTCATAAAAATTGAAAAAGTTTTTGCCGAGAATATAGATCAGGAAATTGTAAGAAAAACTGGTATAGATTTCGAAAAAATAATAGTGGCATCAAAGCATAGAAGTGAGTCAGGAATTAAGAGCCTTACAGTACATCCAATTGGAAATTATTCAAAGGCAGACCTCGGAGGAAGGGAAAAAACGCTTGTGAATGTTCCCTCCAGGGCAATGACAGGTGCACTGTTAAAACTAAATGAACTGAATACACTTAAAAACTTTTCAGTGAATTTTGAGGTAACACATCACGGTCCATATATTGATAAACCCGTATTTTTCATAGAAATTGGAAGTAAGGAGGAAGAGTGGATGAATCCTGTAGCGGGCGAAATAATTGCAAGAACAATACTTGAATACAGTGAAACAAATGATCCCGTTGCCATAGGAATGGGGGGAGGTCACTATGCCCCCAGGTTTACAAAATTGGCATTGAATAAAAAAATTTCATTCGGTCACATGGCACCCAAGTATGCTCTGGATTTCATAGATCTTGATACGATCCTCCAGATGGAGAAAAAAAGTGGTGCAAAGTATGTAATTATGGAAAAAAAGGATCTTTCTTCATCCCAGAGAAAGAAAATAATGGAATTACTTCCATCAACTCACCTGGAACCTGTGGATCCCGATTCACTGGATGATCGCTGAATTTTTGATAAAACTATCTCTGCAATATCCTTTACATTCATATCCTCTTTTCCAAGCGTCCTGGCAGCATCCTCCAGCATACCAAGACAGAACGGGCAGGCAACGGCCACATTTTTGCTCTTTGATTCTGCTTCCTTTATTCTTATCTGCGAAATAGGTTCTTTTTCGTTCACCTTGTACCAGTAATTGGCGCCGCCGCCCCCGCAGCAGAAACTCTTAGATTTTGATCTTTCCATTTCCACAAGGTTCACTGTCTTTGAAAGAATGAACCTGGGTGCATCATATTCACCATTTATTCTACCCAGATAGCAGGGATCATGGTATGTGAAATTAATTTCCTCCCTATTCACCTTTATTTTTCCTTCATTTATCAATTTCTCTATTATCTGTGTATGGTGATAGACCTCAAGACCTTCAATGAACCTGGAATATTCGTTCCTGAAGGTATTGTAGCCGTGCGGGCACATGGTAATTATCTTCTTCACATTATAATTTTTGAACACAGCCACATTCTGCATCACAAGTTCCTGGAACCTGCTCTCCTCGCCCAGCCTCCTCGCTGAATCACCGCAGCAAGATTCCTCCTCACCCAGAACACCGAAGCTAACATTTGCCTCTTTCAGTATCTTTATCAAGCTTTCAGCAACATTCTTTGTCCTTGGATCAAAGCTGGGCATACATCCTATCCATAGCAAATATTCATCATTATCGTATTTCTTGGATTTCTCTATCCAGATATTCCTGTCCGAGGGAGAATTTCCCAGTGGATTTCTTGTGTAGGTAAGATTGTTTAGAAACTGAACCTTCTGCTTGTCTAGCTTACTCTTGAATACAAGATCCCTCCTCATTTCCAGGAGATAACTCTGTGGATCAATTCTGACCGGGCATTCCTCAACACATGCCTGACATGTTGTGCAGGACCATACGAAATCCTCGCTGAACAGAAGAGGAATGAATTCCATGCCACCACCAACATTGGATTTCATGGTCTGCATCAATAATCTTGGTGAAAGTTCCCTTCCAGCTGCAAATGCAGGACAGGCCCTTTCACATCTACCGCAGTCTGTACATGCAAGCGTCTCGAGCCTCTGGATAGGCTTAAGATCAGCAGGTTTCTCAATACCCATTTTTATGTCGAATGTTCCGCTCTGGAGAAGTTCCTCCAGCTTGAAGGGTGTGGACATTTCACCCCTTATCTTTTCCTGCCTCAATGTTACGTATAGGGGTGAGAGTATCACATGGGATAACTTGGAAATTAAAGCGTAACCCAGTACTATGAAAACTGTGAGGAAATGAACCTCCCATAAGATCCTGTAAACAAGTATTGCTGTTTCAGTATTGGAAGCGAAAATTGAGTTCCAGAAGAGGGAGAATAGTGTTCCCATGTATCTGTATTGATCAACGTAGGAAAAATTCTGAATTATATTTAATAAATATACGTTCAGGCCTTCCAAGAAAAATCCTTCAAATGCTATCAGATAAAGTGATGAAATTACTATGTAATCGTCCCAGATTGTATGTAGAAGAACCTTTTTCCTTAATCTCCTATAAAGGGCCATGGTAAGGCCCAGGAGGAGCATAAGGCCACCCGTGTCTGAAATAACCTCAAAAAGTAGATAGAATCCTCCCACGAGTATCCTTATTCCAAATGGTTCAAGGATATCATTGTCAAGGGCTACAAGGGCAGTGGAAATTGTAAGTATTATTATGCCCCATGAAATCATTATGTGCATTATACCTGCATAATAATCCCTCACAATCTTTCTCTGGAATACACCGTAAAGGAAGAGATTTTTCCAGTTCCAGTTTTTCAGCAATTCTAAGAAGGATTTCCTGTTAAGACCTAGCTTTCTATATAATAAATCAAACCAATATATGAAAAGGGCAGCTATTATTATTGTAGCAGCATAATGCACGTATAGTTCTTCATGAGAAATTTCAAAAAGGTTTGGTCTTGCAAAATCAAGAAAATATGGAATCATTGCATGGAAATTGAAAATAAATATAATAAAATTTTTCCTATTTGCATTTCATTAGAAATACCTTTTAAAAATTTGATATATTATAATGCAGGTTACAAAAAATGTTACATTGTATACACAACTACGCAGAATATTATAAATTTCATGAATAAATTTGTTTAATTTAAGCATAAAGATTGTAACATAAAAAAATTTGACCAAAGTTTTTCCATCTCGAAAGAAAAATCCTCTTCTCATTAAATATGGCATAACATTCTTGTATCTTGAAATCATTAAAAAAGCGCTTATTAAATCATACAGGAAGATATTGAGAAATAAAAGGTATTCAAAAATTAATGCTTTCCTGAAATTATGTCTTCAAAATAATATGAGTTAATCTTCCAGGGACCATCAGGGGAAGCAATGACCCTGTTCTAAAATGGAGAACAGATTTTTGAATGCATCATGGATAAAATTTTTACAAAGGATTATTTATTAGAAGGGCTATAAATCTTTTTCAAGTAATTATCCTTTTCTTTCACAAGTTCACTTTCACCGTATGATAGAACATTCTTCATTGCAAAAATTGCATCATCTATAAGTGAAACACCGGAATCCTTACTGAAAATAAAATGTCCTTCCCTCCTCCAGAGTAGATCCTCAAGATGGAACGCTTTTTCATATAATATATCATATGCAAATAGTGCCTGGATTTCATTCTTTAATCCATATTCCTGAATCAATCTATCCTTTACATCCCTGAATTTTTTTACATATGAAAGGTTAAGCCTTGGTTCACCGCTTATGCCGAACTCCTTCATAACATTTTTTGTTAGTTTCATAGCCACTGTCCTGTAGGTGGTAATTTTTCCCCCCACTATATTCACTATGTTACCACTCTTTATTATTCTATATTCCCTGCTGATTTTTCCCAGTTCTTCACCTTTACCGAAGAGAGGCCTTATCCCAGAAAATGCATTTATCACATCCTTTCTCTCTATGCCCTTCACATATCTTTTCACAGATTCTATCAGATAATCAATATCCTCCTCGCTGGGTCTTGGGTCTGAAATATCACCATCGAAGTACTTCTCAGTTGTTCCAATTATTACCACCTCACCTCTGGGTATCACAAATACCTGTCTTTTATCCAGAGGTGATCTTATTGCAAGAGCAACATCTGGAGGGAAGAGATCCCTTCCAACTATAATGTGATCACCCTTGCTCAGTTTTAGCATTTTTCTCATACTGTCTATGTTTTCAAATTTACCCTCCATCATGCTGAATATTTTACCCACCCAAGGTCCTGCTGAATTTACGAGTATTTTGAAAGGTACATTTATTTTTTCACCCGTTATCCTGTCCATAATGGTGGCACTTTTGGCCAAATGGCCGGAGAATTCTATAGAAATCACTTCTGCATAGTTCAGAGCTATGGCATTTTCCCTATTCACAGAAAGTATATTGTAAAGTACTAGTTTTGAATCATCCACTACACCCTCACCGTAAACAAAACCTCCTTTCTGTGGAGTATCCTTTAGATATGGATAGATACCTGAAATTTCATCCATGCTATACCACTTCGCCTTTATTTTTCTGGAAAAGAATGAATAGATCCATAAGCCGAATCTTAAAGAAGATTTAGACCATGAATAATCATCCAGGGGAATCAAAAATTTTTCCATCTGCACAAGGTCTGGAAATCCAAGTAGAAAATCCCTCTCCCTTACGGAATCCCTTACAACAGAAAATTGTCCGTTGGCAAGGTATCTAAGACCGCCGTGTATGAGTTTTGAGGACCTGCTGCTTGTTCCAAAACCAAAATCGTTTGCTTCTACCAGTGCGACCTTTAAAGGAAGTGAAGAAAGTATGTTGAACACACCGGCACCAGTGATACCGCCCCCAATTATTAAAATATCAACTCCATTTTTAATTGATTCCAGTGATTTTTTCCTCTCCAATAGAACGCTATTTTTTTCCTTTATCATCACGAACCTATATGCAAGATTAAATTATATTTTTTTCAAAAATATTTATATAGAATGTAATAATTGATTTTTATGATGAAGAGGAAATTTTTCATCCCGATTGTATCAATTCTTCTAATCCTATCAATTCTTCCATTTTCCGCTGGATCTTCTGCAGAAACAAGAACGCCAATAAAACATGTTATAAACATATACTTTGAAAATAATGCCTTTGATACAATATTTGGAATCTATCCACAGGACGAATATTCATGGAATAGAAGCCTGATCCTGAATATGAGCGTACCCGACAATCTCATAGGTAAAGAAATTAAAGGTCTCAAGCAGATTCCAGATAATGTTTTTTATGCCGAAAATCCTGTGGAAGGATACACAGCTTTCAATCTTGATTGGAACAAAGGGAAGATGGACAATTTTGTTAATGGAAGTGGACCGCAGTCCATGGTTTATTTTTCTTCTTCACAGTTTGGTCTTGAATGGTCCATCGCATCAGAATATGCCTTGGCGGATAGATATTTTTCAAACTTTATGTCAGAGAGTGCACCAAATACACTTCTTTATCTGGCAGGATATACGCCTGTGATAAATGATTATGGTCCACCACCATATATACCATTCAATGAAACAATATTTGGAGAACTGAACCATTATGGAATTTCCTGGGGTATTTATGTAGGAAATACAAAAAATGGTACATTTGACTATTCATCATTCATAAAGGGATGGCAATTTTATAAGAATCACTTATACTCATGGGACGATTTCATAAAACAGCTAAAAAATGGTTCACTGCCTGAGGTAACTTACATCTTTTCCCAGGATTATTTGGATTATGACCAGCATCCACCGAATAATGTTGAAAGGGGTGAAATCTGGATGGCAAACATAGTGGATAATATTGAAAAAAGCAGTATCTGGAATTCTTCTGCATGCTTTATAACATACGATGAATTCGGTGGTTTCTTTGATCATGTTCCACCACCTGCTCTGGACAATATACAGCTTGGTATGAGGGTACCTTTCATATTAATTTCACCCTACGCCAAGGAAAATTACATCTCCCATACGGTAATGACCCACACATCAATACTTGGATTCATAGATTATAACTGGAATATCCCAGCTCTAAATAGGCTTGTGGCAGACTCTAATATACCCCTTGATATGTTTAATTTTAATGTGAAATACAGTAACGGTATGTTGGCAAGGCCACCAATCGACATATTTTCAGGTCTTGATGCAATAGAAGGGATTCAGGGATCCATTTATCCTCAGAATATCACTGTTAATTTTTCGCATTCATTTCCTTTGGTGCCACAGTTTGCGTATTCCTCCCTTCCATATGAAAGATACGGTAGTTCAAATATTACACTCTCCTCCCTTGGATTTTCTCTCTACATCAAAGACAATCGGGCAATAATGCCATTCTATTTTCAGCCTTTATTTTTCATCTTCCTTGCTGCAGTGAATATTTTAATTCTTGTACTATACGGTGGTAAGCATGGTAAATAATTTTTTCTCATTCATAAGGAAATCATCGTTCGCCTCAATCATATCCATATTTTTTGTTCTCACTGTAGCTTATTCAATAAACCTAATCTACCTGATAGGTGATGAAAGGCAGGAAATATGGCTCTTTGCGGGTATAATACTAGGTTCCATCATATTTTCCTACTTGGGAATTATTTCTGGAAAGGGATGGTATTTGTGGAGTCCTTCAGTTTCTGTTATTTCAATTATTCTGGGTACATCCATCATTTTCTATAACAGCATGGTTATAAATAATATGGAACTTTTTATATGCAGTTTACTTATAATCTCACCACTTATGCCTGTTGTTCAAATATTCAACAGGAAGAACAGCACAGTTAAAAGTAAAATATTATTCTCCACATCCACCATGGCATTTTTTATCATCATAATTTTCATTTTTGCCATTCTCTGGGCAGACCATACTACCCATTGGTATACTATTCTTTGCCATGGTTTCAATCGTAGTTTCCATTTTAATTTTTCTTGAAGGAGGTGGTTGAATTTGAAACTTTATTGCCTCTGGGGGGATGAGAAGAAAAAATATTCTGCAAATCCAGAGCTATTCAATCACATATACAGTATAATGGGTAAAAGTAGTGAAAAGGTAATATGGGACGGTCATTATGTACTGGATGAACTTCCAGTGGATGAGAATCTTGAAAAATTACTGAGGCAATGCTTGAAGGATGAGCACATTTCCTTAGATACTTCTGAAAGATTTTACCATTCCTTTGGAAGGGGTGGATTCGATTACATTAATCTTATGGAAAATAGGAAATTCAGGATCGTTGATGCAGTTATATATCCGGATGAAGATGAAATACCGTGCATACTTGAAAAATTGAGGTCCTTGTGCGAAATTATAACATTTGGTGGCGGGACTTCTGTAACAGGTGGCATTTCGCCCACAGGGGCGAAAAGATATACTGTTGCCCTGGATACGAAAAATCTGGACTATTTTCATGTGGATGAAAAATCCATGGTACTGGAGGCAGGAGCAGGAATTAGAGGACCGGACCTTGAAAACAGGTTGAAAAAATTCGGCCTTACCCTAGGAAATTTTCCCGAATCATTTGAATTTTCCACCCTGGGGGGATGGATAGCAACAAATGCCGCAGGGCAGGAATCAAACAGATACGGTAAAACCAGGGATATGGTGCTGGGTTTGAAAATGGTCTCTCCATCGGGAACATTTTTGGATAGGGAAATCCCGGCCGAATCCGCTTTCTTCAGGCT
>CAYSIM010000046.1:0-1281 GCA_964431165.1 uncultured Thermoplasmatales archaeon
CTTTTCCTCGGATAATATGCCATAGACCCATGTCTCGAATGATGAGGCGTAGCCATATCTAATTCCTCCTTTTTTCACCTACCACCCGTGACACTTACTTGTTCCCCAAAATCCTCCTTTTGGGGAATCCAAGAGCGGGAATCCCAGGGATTATCCCTCTGTGTCTGGGCGGTATTTTGGAGTTAGGCAGATGAATATGTGGAAATATAAAAATATTCCCCTTCCTATTTAGCATAAAGATTAAAAACAAGTTCTTTTAATAGAAGGGGAAAATGAAATGTATAGTTTGCGGAAGGAATGAGGCTAAGATAAACGGTCTCTGCGAAGAGTGCTATCTGAATAGTAGAAACTATGTGAAGCCACCTAAGAATGTGGAAATAGTGAAATGCCCTAGATGCGATGGAATAAAAATAGGAAATACCTGGTATTATGGAAAAAATATGGATGAAGCAATAAAAGAAATTATTGAAAAGGAATCAAGGATCCTTGACGACAGGATATCCATTGGTACCTCATACTCCGTAATTGAGAACCAGAATTTGCTTATGGTAGAATATGATCTTTCCTTAAATGATAAAGTTAAGATAGAAAAGCATCCCGTGCCTTATATATTAAAAAAGCAGCTATGCCCCAGATGCAGCAGATATTCTGGAGATTACTTTGAATCCATACTCCAGTTACGTTCAGGGAAAAGATTGAATAAAGAGGAAATTTCAGAATTAGAAAAATTCATCTTTGAGACTATAGAAGAAGAAAAGGAAAGAAATCCGGATCTTTACATTCTTAAAATGGAAGGAAGGGATGGGGGTCTTGATTTTTATTTAAGTTCAAATTCAAGTGGAAGGTTAATAGCAAGGAAATTGGCGGAGAAATTTGGTGCCATTGTTAAAGAATCTCCCCATCTTGCAGGGGTGAAGAATGGTAAGGATTTTTACAGAATTACATTTTCCATAAGGCTACCCGATTATAGAATAGGTGATTTTATAAAGGTGGAAACAAAAGCATATATGATTTTATCAATTAAAAAAGGTCAAGTAAAGGTGAAGAACCTGAAAAATGGTGAAGTAGAAAGCATTACACAGAAAGATCTAAGGGATAAGGAATATAGAATTTTTGCTGAAAAGGGAGATAGAATTAAAGCGATAAAAATATACGAGGATGATGAATATCTTCATTTTATGGAGACGGATAGTTACAGGAACTTAACACTTAAAAAACCACCATTCCCTGTTGATAAAGAATTCTACATAGTAAGGGATAGTGATGAAATATATATCGTGC
>CAYSIM010000046.1:1291-8989 GCA_964431165.1 uncultured Thermoplasmatales archaeon
GAATGATCGCTCACTTTTAAATAAAGAAAGATTATATGGGTTTTGTGATTTCAAAAGCAGTTAAGATAAAAATAAATGAAATCTTTTTCGTAATGAAATTTTTGAAAGAAAAAGGAGTTATGGAAGATGGATTAAGGATAAAGAAGGAAGGAGAATATGCGTATATACCTGTAAAATCTTATGTTGAAGGATTTGAAATGGTGGAGGGTGAATTCGAAGAAATTCAAAGAAAAAGGAGTTATATGGATTTTCTTCATATTCCGGAGGAGATGAAAAAATATTTACCTAGGTCCATGGATATTGTGGGCAACATAGCAATTGTGAAACTTGACGAAAATATCATTCCATATTCTAAAGAAATAGCAGAAGCAATAATGAAATTTAAGCCTTCAATAAAGACTGTTGCCATGGATAAGGGTGTAAAGGGTGAATACAGGGTAAGGGACCTGGAAGTTATAGGAGGAAATGGTCTGGAAACAATACATAATGAAAATGGTGTGAAGATCTATGTAAATCTTTCAAGGGTATATTTTTCACCAAGGCTTTCCACAGAAAGGGCAAGGATACTTTCTCAGGTAAAGGATGATGAAATCATCCTAGATCTTTTCTGCGGTGCTGGACCTTTCAGTATACTTATTGGTAAAAAGAGGAAGGTGAAGATATATGCAGTGGATAAGAATCCAGAAGCCATAGAATGTCTTAAAAAATCTTTGGTTATCAATAAAATAAATAATGTTATTCCGATCAATGGAGATGTTAAGGAAATAATGAATTATTTACCCGAAGGAAAAAGGGCAATACTGGATCTACCTATGGAATCCTTGAAATACCTGCAATATGTAAAGAAAAAGGCTGAAATTTTTCATATATATTATAAATGTGATTCACCTGAGAATGTAAAGAAAGAACTGGAAGGTATGGGTTTGAAGGTAAAAAATCATGGTCTTGTTCATGGTTATTCCCCGAAGGAAGGTATGTATTTTTTTGATGCCATAAGGGGGGAATAATTTGATAATACCTGTTCTTGAAGATATAATGAGTTTCAGGAAATTTCCAAGAGATGCAAAATTACTGATAATTTCATCCATAGTGATGAGCTTTACTCAGGGATATATGTTTGTAGATTTTTCCATTTACCTTAATCAGGTAGGTTATAGCACATACTGGATCGGGATCATACTTTCTGTTCCTACATTCCTCGGTGCACTGTTCATGATTCCAATGGGTCATCTTTCCGACATGTATGGAAGGAAAAGATTCATACTAATGGCCAGATTTTTTTCATTCCTGGGAGCTGTTATCTATTTTCTTACCTTCGACCTTGTTTTTGTAATCCTCGCAGGAATATTCCAGGGAATAGCCTTTGCCAATGCCTCCTCCAGTTACAATGCCCTAATGGCAGAAAAAACAAATGCTGAAAATAGAAATGTTGTATTTGCCACAAACTCATTCCTTTCAGGCGTGGCACAGGCAGCTGGAATGTTCTATGGATCAATTCCCCCTATCCTTACAGAAATTTTTGGATTTGACGTATTTACATCCTACAGAGTACTTTTCCTGACATCAATCATAGGTCTTTTGATTTCCACACTACTCATATTAAGGGTAAAGGAAGAATATACTGGTAATAGAAATGGACAATCAATTGGATTGCTAGACCTATTCCATCTACCTGAGAAATCCAAGGGAACAATAATAAAGCTCTCAGTTCTGGGAATGATAGGTCTGGGTGCAGGCATGATAGTAAGACTATTTTCCCTCTGGTTCTACCTGAAGTTCCATGTGAATGTGGATGTTCTTGGACCAATATTCTCCATTTCCCAGATAGTTACAGCATTCGCCTCCATTACAACACCTTCAATAGCAAGGAAGATAGGGGAAATAAAAACAATTGTACTTACGGAAGCACTTTCCGTTTTAATCCTGATCACAATGCCACTTCTTCCGTTCTATTATCTTGCTGGTTTATTCCTCATAATAAGGAATTTTCTTATGAACATGTCAGGTCCCATAATGACAAGCTTTACCATGAGCATAATACCTGTGGAGGAAAGGGCTAGGGGAAGTGCCATAATACAGTTTTTCGATGCATTACCGCGATCATTCGGGCCTTATGTTGGAGGTTATTTCATGAACATTGGTTTGATAGATTTACCATTCTATTTCACAGGTACTTTATATTCATTGTCCATTGGCCTGTTCTACCTTTTCTTTAGAAATGTAAAAATACCTAGATAATTTTCTCACCCTTTTGCGAAATTTCACTATCTTCCTTTTCGTATTCATCGTAACCTATGATTTCGTAGAACTTCTTCCTCGTCATCAGTTTCTCAAGGAAATCCCTCTGTGATCCTCTCCTAAACAATTCCTGGTAAATCTGTTCAACGGTTAAAAGGGAAGCCCTGAATGCTGTGAGAGGAAATATAACAATCTTATAATTCAGTTCCTGCAGTTCCTGAAAACTCAGAAGCGGACTTTTTCCAAATTCCGTCATGTTTGCAAGCAATGGAGCCCTTATATTTCTTGAAAACTCCCTGAATTCATCATATGTTTCGAGTGCCTCAGGGAATATCATATCAGCTCCCGCATCCAGGTAAATCCCAGCCCTCCTGAGTGCACCATCAAATCCTTCCACAGCCCTTGCATCTGTTCTTGCAATAATAATAAAATCATCATTCTTTCTAGATTCAACTGCAGCTATAATTTTCTTTACCATATCTTTTTCAGATACAAGTTTTTTTCCCGGAAGGTGACCGCATTTCTTCGGTAATTCCTGATCCTCTATATGTATACCAGATGCTCCGGCAGATTCCATCATCCTTACAGTCCTTATCACATTTAGAACTTCACCAAAACCCGTATCCACATCCACGATAACAGGCAATCTGGTAACAGAGGTAATCTTTCTTACCTCATCAAACACGTCATTCAATGTTGTGATGGAAAGGTCTGGAAAACCCATTGCGCCTGCAATTCCTGAACCTGAAACATAAAGTGCCTTGAATCCCGCCCTCTCGGCAACTATGGCGGTTATTCCATTGAAAACCCCCGGTGCCATAACGGAGCCCTGGGAAATCAGCCTTCTTAATTCTGAAGGTCCCAGATTGACATTATTTTTTAATATTGACATCTTTTACCACATCCAGTAGCTCATTTATTGTTATATTGTTTAAAGATTTCCCAGCATCCAGAATCCTGTTAACAAGATCCTCATCCTTGATTATTCTTAATCCCTTTTCCTTGAGATCATCCCATGTGAAGGGATTCCTGAAATGTCCCTTTGGTATTGTTGATTCCTGGGAGAAAAGGCCCTCATTCGTAAGTATATCTATTTTCACTGGAAGATACTCTGGATACATCCTGTTGTAATCTTCTGAAACCTTGAATGTCATTTTGTCTATTAGAGAAATTATCTTACCATCCTTGAGGAACTTTTTATCGTAGGAATCAAGATCTGGCTCACCGTAATTTAGCGTATATGCCACAATATAGGGCATTGAATGGTCTGCAGTTTCCTTAGTTTGTGGCCTCAGTTTTTCAGGATCTTTTATGATTATCCTATAGGCAACATCAAAGGTAGTAATATCTATCCTTCTAATGAATCCCTTTATATTTTTTCTTAGGTGGAGTGCTGCTTCCACGGCGCTCATGGCATGGTATTCAACAGGATAATTCTTAATCATTGTCTTGAGAACCCTGTCCTTTGTAAGATCGAGATCAAATTCACCTGAAACCTGTTTGAAGAAGCCCATTTCACCTTCAAATATCGGTCCTGGACCTGTGAATCCTCCCATGGCAAGCATTACGGCAAAAATGCTATTCCTTGCTGCATTTCCAGCTGTACAACCCTTCCACATACTCAGTTCTCCTGCCCTCGTCTGCCTGAGACTTATGTTGTTGTTTATTGCTAGATTAAGTGTATGTATGAACTTCTTATCATCAAGATCAAGAAGTGCAGCAAGGCCTGCTGCAGAGGAAATTGAAATGAATGTAACATGATCCCATCCCCTCTCTCTTATTGATACCGCATCTGCAAGTGCCCCCAAGATCTGGTATGAAACGTATGTTGACCTGATTAATGATTCGCCATCAAAATCCTTTGAACTTCCCATGGAAATGAGTGCAGGTATATTGTCGGATGGATGAAGTGCTTCCTTTGAAAGATAAGTATCATTATAATCAAGAAACCTTGTCAGGCATCCATTTATGAATGTGGCCACATCCACGGAGGCTTTTTTATTAGTGAAATAGATCCTTGCATTCAGTTTACCTTTGCTTGGTAAAAGCATTTTCATTGCAATTTTAACAGGTTCAGCATCCTTTGCTCCGAATGAAACGAAGAGGGAATCAACAATTCTTTTCTTAATCTCCTCGGAGATCTCATATGATGGTTTCTTGTCCATCAGTTCATTGCTGTAGGCATATATCTTTTCAGTTAACAGCATAAACGATCACCAAAGTAAAATGATTTTTGTACATATTAATTTTACACCTGCTTTTCATTGATGGAAATATCTTTTTTATTGTAAAATTTTTTACAAGTTATCCAAAGACCTGAAGATCCTTTTAGAAAAAATTTCCCCCTTTTTAAGCATTTTCTTTTCTATTATTAAATATCAATGAAATATGGAAAAAATATTTATAAAATAATACATTTTGGAAACAAAGGTGATTCAATGGAAGTTGAGTTCTGCATATCATGCGGTAAAGGTCTTAGTGAAGAAGGATCCGTAATATTCAAATGCCCTAACTGTGGGGAATATACCATAGGAAGATGCAAGAGCTGCAGAGAGAAAGGTGTAAAGTACACTTGTCCTAAATGTGGATTCGAAGGTCCATAGGTGGTAATGATGGGTGAAGTTGGAATAATATACAAAATATTGCCTGAAGATATAGATATTGATGTTAATGATCTTTCCAAAAAAGTGGAGGAAGAGATAAAGGGAATATGCAAGGTAAAGGGTGTTCAAATAAAACCGATCGCTTTCGGTCTCAATGCAATACTTATTTTCGTTTCTGTAAATGATGAAAGTGGCGCCTCGGAGAGGGTAGAGCAAAAAATTAAAAGTGTAAAGGGAGTTGGAGAAATAGAAGTTGAAGAAATGAGTCTTTTATAATTTTTTATATAAAAAATTTAAGTCTTTTTTAAACAAGAGCAGGAACTGCACTGTTTAAACTGGATTTCTCCAAAGAAACATCTCATATAAAGAGATAGTTTTCTGGCAAGTCTTTTCTCTGAAGAAGGAAGCCCCTTGCGAAAGCGAGGGGTAGTTCAAAAAATTACCGAAGCTATTACAGGGAGCAATACTGTGGCATCGCCTTCCACTGTAATGTGCTTTGCCCTTTGCTTTATTTTTCCCCAGGATATTGCCTCCCTTGTTCTTGCCCCTGAAAGTGAACCATCATATTCAACAGCGGTGGTAATGTAAACAGCATAATCCAGCCCTCCCCTGAACTGATTCCACCAGATTGTATGATGTTTTGATATTCCACCACCTATCATCAGGGCACCGGTTTTTTTAGAAGTGAACATAACATCAGAAAGGTAGTGTTCATCAAGAAAAATATTGATTCTGAAATCCCTTTCAATTTCCCAGTGGCTCCAGAGCTGTGATCCAACAGCACCATCCGTAATTCCTGGAACTATCACAGGTATCTTATTTACATAGGCCCAGTAAAGTATTGACTCCTTCCTGTTGATGAATCTACCCAGTTCCCATATTAATTCATATGTACTCCATTCCCTTTTTTCAAGTGTTTCTAAAAACTCTGACATCTTTTCTTCTATGATCTTTCCATAATTTTCTTTTGGTATTATAACATTCCCCAGCCTGTATATACCTTTCTTGGCAAGTTCAACGTCGTTTAGCTCAAAATCTCCATGGTAGTAAGAACTGAATGTTCTGGCAATATCATGGTCAAGGGTTCCACAGGTGGTAATTATCATATCAAATTTCTTTTTTTCAACCATTTTCCTGATTATACCCCTTGTTCCTGTGGAAATTATATCAGCAGGAAATGAAAGAATTTTTGTAATGTTTTCCTCCTCTTCCATTTTCTTCAGGATCATTGCAGCATCGTAAACTTTCTTTGCTGTAAAACCACCAGCTTCACCGAATTCTTCCACAAGATCCTTTAATTTTGTGCTGCCATTCACATCAAGGTCTTTTACCTTTTTCATCGAAGAACCATAATGGAAATTGATTTAAAAACTATTCTACTCCTACAACAGAATTTGATTTTATTGTAAAGAGGGCAGTTTTTCCGGGTGTAATTGTTCTATGTTTTTCAAGAACAGCTTTCCTTATATCATCTATTTTTTCCAGCCTTATTATGGTTTTTATTGCTGGATTCATATAATAAGCTGCAACATTTATCTCTTTTTTTTCTTTAAAATTATAATATACTCTTGATGTAATTAGGATTACAAGATTAAAATCCTTTGCAATTGTTTCCAGAATACCCAGCTGTTTTGAAAGGCTTGTTATTGAATCATTACGGCCCATATTAAGATGGTAGAATTCGGTGAATGAATCCACGATAATGGCATCTATGTTTTTCTTAATTGAAATAAGTGAATAGGCCCTTTTTATGGTTTCTTCCTGTTCTTCAAAGCTCTTTATTTTGCTGAATAAGATTCTTGAAGCTATTTCCTTTTTACCTTCAGTGAATGAATAAAATCTTTCTATTGACAATGATTCTGTATCTATGAAAATAATATTTTTACCCATAGTTGAATTATATACAGCAAAATTCAGTGCGAGATTCGTCTTTCCTGTCCCAGGTCCACCGTAGAGCATAGTAATCGATCCCCTTTCATATCCCCCTCTGAGCATTGCATCGATTGTTGAAACACCTGTGGAGATTCTTTCCATCAAATACCCATGGGTAAAAGAATAAATAAGTTTTTTTACCCAAATTTATTGTGTGTACGATGATCAGGATAATAGGAATAATACATGTACTTGATCTCACCATGAAAATTCATTCTATTATAGATTTTTATATGCCTTCAGCGGTTGCCATAGAGCTTGATTATAAGAGACTAAATGCTTTAATTAATAAGGAAAGAAACAGTAAAATCACCTTGACGGGCCTACTTTCAAGAATACAGATGAAAATAGCCTCAAAATATCACGTAATTCCAGGAAGTGAGATGCTGGCAGCCTACAACAAAGCGAATATGAATGGCATACCTGTGTTCCTCATAGATGATGATATAGATAGAATATACGATGACATAGGAAGAATACCTTTTGGTGAAAAGTCAAAATTGGTATTAAATGCGATATTTTCTGTAATATTTTCAAGAAAAACATCCATATATGAGATAATTGAAAATGAAGATATTTATATGGAAAAATTCAGGAAATCATTCCCCAATTTATATGAAATACTTATTACAAAAAGAAATAAATTAATGGCGGAAAGGATAAAAGAAATTGAAGGAAAATATGGTGATGTAATGGTATTCACTGGAGATGCTCATGTGAAGGATCTAGGAAAATTACTTCCAGGATCCCAAATGATCAGGTTAAAGGAATTTTTGAGAATGGATTTGCCCAATACCAGTTTCAACTTCACAATCAGGATCTCGTAATGATTAAATAAAAGAAGCTAATAGAGTGCATGAAGGTGGTAAGGATGCCTGTTGAACTGGAAAAGGTAAGGTATGGTACGGAGTTAATAAAAAGAGGA
>CAYSIM010000047.1:0-2240 GCA_964431165.1 uncultured Thermoplasmatales archaeon
TTCTTGTATCTGAGGACGAATATCTTAAGGCAGGTGTCCAGATAGGAACGCAGGTAAAATCCAAGGAGATGGTACCTTTCATTTTCAAGGTAAGGTCAGATGGATTGAACATACTGGACATAGCTAAGACCGACCAGAGATTGAGAATAGCTGCAAAATTCATTTCAAGGTTTCCCATGGACAAGGTATTGCTTGTTGCCCAGAGACAGTATGCACAGGTACCCACAAAAATGTTCGCAAAGGCAACGGGGGCAAAGTACATAGTGGGTAGGTTCATACCCGGAACACTTACAAATCCTGCATTACCAAATTACACAGAAATTGATGTGCTTCTTGTCAACGATCCTATTACGGATGCACAGCCTCTGAAAGAGGCAGTAAAGATAGGTGTTCCCATAATAGCACTATGCGATGCAAACAACAGGATTTCCTATGTAGACCTGGTAATACCTACAAATAATAAGGGAAGAAAGGCCCTTGCACTTGTATATTATCTAATGGCAAGGGAGGTAGCACTTTTACTTGGAAAGATAAAATCATACGATGAATTCCCGTATAAGGTAGAGGACTTTGAGGCACCGCTATGAGAAAGCCCGCTGTGGCAGGTGAATTTTATCCCTCTGAACCCGGTGAACTTAGGAGGTCAATAGAATCAGCGTTCCTTCATCCTTTGGGACCTGGAAAGGTTCCCATACTTTCAGAGACTAGAATTGGAAGATTGAGGGGTGGTGTTGTTCCCCATGCTGGGTATATATACTCTGGACCTGTGGCAGCACATTTTTACCATGAACTTGCAATGGATGGTTTTCCCGAAACCTTCATAATAATAGGTCCGAATCATACCGGAATGGGCTCCCTGATTTCCATCACCATGGATGATTTCATTACCCCTTTTGGGGTGGCTAGGGTGGACAGGGATCTTGCAAAGCTCATCCATAGGGAAATAGTGGATCTTGATCCGGAAGCACACATATACGAGCATTCTGTGGAGGTACAGCTACCTTTCCTTCAATTTTTCAAAAGGGAAATAAAATTTGTCCCAATGGTGATGATGGCCCAGGAATATGAATTTGTCCTTGAACTCTCAGGAATAATAAAGGATGCGATCTCTGGCAGGGATGTTGTTGTAATAGCATCATCGGACTTTTCACATTACGTACCCAGAGAAGTGGCATACGAGAATGATATGAAGGGTATAGAAAAAATAATCAGCCTTGATGTGAAGGGTTTTTATGAAGCTCTGAGAAAATACAGAATTACCGCATGTGGTTATGGTACCATTGCTACAATGTTACTTGCCACAGGTGGAAAACCCAGGTTGCTTAAATATGCAACCAGCGGTGATGTTTTCAGAATGGATGAGGTAGTGGGCTACGCATCTATTGCTGTAGAGAGGTGATATAATATGGAAAATAAGATCGGATGGTTGAAAATGGATGAAAAGCAGATCGCAGAAATGGAAAAATTCTCCAGGGATTATATGGAATTCCTGAAGAAGGTGAAGACTGAACGTGAATCCGTTGTATTCTTTGAAAACTTGGCAAAGAAAAATGGCTTTAAGCCTCTGGAAAGTGGAGTAAAAAAGAATGGTAAATACTACTTTGTAAAGAATGAAAAGGCAATGGCGCTCCTTTTCATAGGCGATGATCCGGCCAGTCCATATAGGATTATTGCTGCACACATAGATGCTCCCAGGCTTGATGTGAAGCCATCTCCAATAGTTGAGGATAAGGATGCACAATTTTCCCTTTTCAAAACGCACTATTACGGTGGAATAAAGAAATACCAGTGGGTATCAAGGCCACTTGCCATCCATGGAGTGGTGGTGACAAAATCGGGAAAAAAGGTGAATGTGGTGGTTGGTGAAGATCAGGAGGATCCTGTTTTCACAATACCCGATATATTGCCACACCTGGCAAAGAAGGTACAGGGTGAGAAGAAATTGCTGGAGGGCTTTGAAGGAGAGGATCTGCAGCTTATAGTATCACACAAACCTGAGAAGGGAGAGGAAAAGAATCCGTTCAAGAAATACCTGCTCAATGTTCTCAAGGAAAAATATTCCATTGAGGAAGAGGACCTGTTTTCCGCAGACCTTGAGGTGGTTCCTGCATCCATGCCCAGGGAGGTGGGCTTCGACAGGTCCATGGTGGGTGCATACGGTCAGGATGATAGAATATGTGCGTTCACATCCGTAATGGCAATGATTGATGCTAAACCCAAGAAAAATACAATGGTGATAC
>CAYSIM010000047.1:2326-3957 GCA_964431165.1 uncultured Thermoplasmatales archaeon
CTGGAAAGAACTATACCTATGGAAATGTGCTTGAAATCATGCACAATTCAAAGGTAATAAGTGCTGACGTTAATGCTGTGGTAAATCCGCTTTTCAAGCAGGTTCATGATATGAACAACGCAGCAAGGGCTGGTAACGGTGTTGTGGTAACGAAATATACAGGAAGTGGAGGAAAATATGGTTCAAGCGAGGCACAGGCTGAACTTGTTGCAGAAATAAGGAAAATATTCGATTCAGCCGGTGTAATTTATCAGTTCGGTCTCCTTGGAAAGGTGGATGAAGGCGGAGGCGGAACTGTTGCAAAATACCTGGCAAGGTATGGAATGAATGTAATTGACATAGGTCCAGGTCTTTTGAGCATGCATTCACCTTTTGAAGTTGTGAGCAAGGTAGATCTGTGGAGCTCCTATAAAGGATACAAAGCATTCCTGGAGATTTAAGCATGAGTATAGATGATATTCTTCTGAATACCAAAAAAATAGCCGTTATAGGTGCATCCAAGGACAGGACAAAACCGAGCAGGAGCGTCATGCGGTATCTGATGCGCCATGGTTACATATGCTATCCTGTCAACCCCACGGCTGATAATATAGGTGGTTTGAAGTCCTACAGAAGCATTCTGGATATAGATGATGACATAGATGTGGCGGATATATTTCTGCCAAGCGAAAAGGTAATGGAAGTAATATATGACATTGTGAAAAAGGGTGTAAAAGTTGTATGGATGCAGGAAGGCATAATAAACGAGGAAGCGGCCAGGATTGCAATGGAACACGGCATTGAAGTTGTCATGGACAAGTGCATGATGAAGGAACATGTCAGAATGAGAAAAGAAGGAAAAATAGAATCCAGACCTGTCCTCCAGAATATTCCAGAAGAATTTTAAATACTTCCTTTTTTTTCTTTATTTAAATGAGTATAACTGAAATTGTAATTGCACTCATAATCGATTTTCTTGCGAAATACGGTTATGTTGCCATATTTTTTCTAATGATGCTTGAGAGTATGATGCTACCAATACCCTCTGAGGTTGTAATACCCTTCGGTGGTTTTCTTGCATACAAGGGGACGCTGAATATATATGGTGTAATTGCGGCTGCCACAGCAGGTGGTCTTCTTGGTTCCTACATAGCTTTCCTTATAGGTTATTTCGGAGGGAGGCCATTCATTTTGAAGTACGGGAAATATATGCTCATAGACAGGGATAACCTGGAAAGGGCTGAAAGATGGTTCAACAAATATGGTAGAATTTCTGTCTTCACAACAAGGCTTGTTCCAGTGATAAGGACCTTCATCTCCCTGCCAGCTGGGATTGCAAAAATGAATACCTATCGCTTCCTGATTTACACATTCCTTGGTTCATTAATATGGAGCATATTCCTCGGTTACCTCGGGTATATGCTGAAGGAAAGGTGGATAATAATATTCTCCCTGTTCTCAAAGGCGGATCCTGTCATAATAGGTATAGGAATAATAATTCTTGCTTATATAATCTATAAACTATATAAAAATTATAAAAAAGATTTAAAGAATCAGGAATAGGATTTAAGACCTTCGATTATGGATTTTATTTCATCTATCTTTTTGTTCAGGTCACTTTCAAGTTCTGCGATTATTTCTGAGAATGGCTT
>CAYSIM010000047.1:3967-8988 GCA_964431165.1 uncultured Thermoplasmatales archaeon
CTGTAAACAGGCCTACCCTTACCCTCTTTCTTAATATCCTTCTTTACCACCCATCCCTTTTTCTCAAGGGTTTGCATGGCTATGGATACCTCCGGCTGTCTTAACCTTGCAGCCCTTTCTATTTCCACTGAAGTTGATTCTTCCGCTTTCCTTAGATAAACAAGTGCCTTGGCTATATTTTTTTGCAACCCGGCCTTAACCAGATTTTTCACAAGCACTTCGTCCTTTTCATCCAGTTCCGGCATAACATTCACCTAATATATATAAAATGATTAAATATATAAGGTTTTCTAACAAGATTTTATAATAATTTGAAGAAATTAAAAAAATTTATTAACAATTTTCTATTGTTTCATCCTATGATAATTGCCATACCACTTGAAGAAAATAATGGTGAAAAATCATCCGTTTCTAGGCATTTTGGTAGGACATCATATTTTGCATTTGTTGAAATAGAAAATAATGAAATTAAAAATTATAAAATTGTGAAAAACCCCTTTGAACAGCATGGTGTTGGGGACCTACCTGAATTCATCGTTAGAAACGGTGCTGAGGTTCTTATTGCGTACGGTATGGGTGAGAGAGCGATAGAAATATTCAATTCCTACGGAATAAAGGTGATCCTCGGTGTGCAGGGGAATTTTCTTGAGGCTGTGAAATCATATATTTCTGGATCTCTGAGCGGTAGCATGGAATGGAAAGAAGGTGAAGAATTCGGGCATCATGACAGAGATTAAGAAGATTTTACCACTGGATATAGAGTATGACCAGGAAGGTTTCAGGCAATCAACACCAATTGAGATTGCAGAATACAAGGCAAAAAGGCTTTCCAACGATAGCATAGCAGATCTTGGCTCTGGAATAGGTGTTCAATCCATCCTTTTTTCTAAATATTTTGAAAGAGTAATAGCTGTGGAGAGGGAGAGGGAAAGATACAGGATTGCAGAGAAAAATTTTAATAAGCTGGGTATTAAGAATATTCACCTGTACCACGGAGATGTTTTTAATAATGCCTTCTTTGATAAGATTTCCTCATGCGATATAATATTCTCAGATCCCTCTAGACCCATTAGGGGAATTGAATGGGATCTGGATATGCTCTCCCCTTCTCCTGAGAAAATAAGGAAACATTTCAAAAATAATGAAAATTTTTCATTTGATGTGCCTGTACAGGTATCAAGAGAAAAATTAAATGAGGAATATGAGCTTGAATACATATCCCTTTACGGAGAAATAAAGAGATTATCCCTGTACTCGGGGAAAATTAAAAAATTTACAAGGAGTGCATTAATACTTCCAGAAGAAATTAGATTGGTTTACAACGGACAGATTTCGAGGGAAATAAATGTTATGGATAAACCTTTACATTACATTTATGAAATGGATCCAGCAATTGTATACGCTGACCTCATTCCAGAATTTCTGAATATGTATAGGGATATGTATATTTTCTTGGATGAAAAGAAGAGAAAATTGACAACATCAGAAAATTTTTACAGGGAGGGAGCAATAAAAAATATATACGTTGTAAATTTCACCGCCAAAAATTTCAAAGAAATTAAGGAAAGATTAAAAGAAAATGATGCAAGAAAGGTTTTTTTAAGATACAACATAGATCCAGCAGAATATTACAGGGTGAAAGGGGAACTTGAAAAGAATCTCAAAGGTGAAAATGATTTCTATCTGTTTAAGAAGAATGGGGAGTTCATAGGTGCAATAAAAATAAAAAAATAGGCTAAGAAATTTCAGGCTGGAACTTCTTCCAGCGGGCTGCTATAGAGATCCTCACCATTTAGCTCTGTAAGTAAATTAAGAATCTCCGCTGCCATGTCAGAATATTTTTCATCCAAAAGGTATTCCTCCAGATCGTAAAGGGTATGATTCCTTAACCATTCCCTCACTCCTTTGGGCATTCTCATTTTTTCACCTCCAGTATGACAATTGTCATATAAGAATCAGACATATATAAACTTTTCTCATATATTACCATTGCAAATTTTTTTGAGTTCGAGGTAATCTTCCATGGTATTAACATTGAAAAATGCGTTCTTATCAATTTCTTCAGCTCTTACAAATACCTTTGGAATATTTTTTATGAAATCGTGCATTGATACGTTATTATTAAAAAAATTCAGTGCACTAACAGAATAAAGGGAATGTAAGGGCTCAATATATCCATTTTTCCATTTTGGTATCACCGAAAGGGATTCAGGGTATACAATCAATTTTGAAAAAGATTCCTTGTTAGCCAGGGGCATATCGCCACCGAGAAGAAATACGTTTTCCCTGTATCTTTTAAGGGAATCTATGAGTACTGGAAGAACACCCCTGTTCCAATTATCCATAACTATCTCTGCATTTAGCACATGAAACTTCTTTACTGTATATATTACAACCTTTGAAAAGAATCCGCTCATTGTTAAATTTTCCACAACAACATCTATGATCCTTTTTCCACAGAAATCAAGAAAATGTTTATCATTCAACCTCCTTGCATTACCTACAGGCACAACAGCAATTACCATTTTTTCACTTTTTTCTTACGTATTTTATTTCCTCAGGCCTCATTATACCATATTCAGTGATAAATCCTGTTACGTATTCTGGAGGTGTGATATCAAAGGCAGGATTGTAAGCCCTCGCACCCCTAGGTCCAATGATTGTTTTTCCTACCTTAAGAACCTCTTCTTCCGATCTCTCCTCTATTGGTATTTCATCCTCACTTTCAATACTCAGATCTATGGTTGAAATAGGAGCAGCCACATAGAAAGGTACATTATTTTCATGTGCTACTACGGCTTTTTCATACGTACCAATTTTATTGGCGAATCCCCCGTTCCTTACAATCCTATCGGCACCGACTATAACCAAATCCACCTTTCCCTTTTTCATAAGCAAGCCTGCGGCATTGTCGGCGATTATACGATGATCAATATCTTCATTAAGCAGTTCCCAGGAAGTAAGTCTTGCACCCTGTAACCTGGGTCTTGTTTCATCTACCCATACAAAGATATCCTTACCTTCCCTCTTTGCGTACCTGAGAGGAGCAAGCGCAGTACCCCAGTCAAGAACGGCAAGTGCCCCAGCGTTACAATGCGTCAGTATTTTATCACCATTCTTTATAAGCGTATTGCCAAATTCACCAATTTTTCTGGCCCTTTCCACAATGTCATTGGCATATGCTTCTGCCATTTCAAGAGCATCCCGGCCCTTTTCTATGTTTCCAGCATGTAATTTATGGCGAAAAATAGATCATACGCCGTTGGTCTTGTGGATGAAAGAATTTCAGCCACCTCCCTGATATTTAACCTCTGTTCTTTCGCCTGTGCGATTCCATATGCAGCTGATACACCTATTGCTGGTGCTCCCCTTACCACCATTTCCTTAATTGCAAACGCCACATCCCTGTAATTCCTTGCCTGAAAAATTTCAATGCTATCAGGTATTTTTCTCTGATCCAGAAAATTTATTACACCATCATCATACCAGAGAGCCCTCATTTCCTTTGTTTCTCCATTTATCCTCACTTTCATGGAATCACCTGAATCTTTTATGATCTCTTTATATTTTATAGTTTACCTAACAAAAATATTTTAAACGATGCAAGATATTATTTTTCGATGGATACAATTACCTTAATCACATTAATATCATTTATTATCTTTGTCGGTTATCTGGGAGATTATGCTTTCATAAAATTCAGGTTCCCCGATATTCTGGTACTCATATTAATAGGATATCTATTAACATTTTTCCTAAACCTGAATGTAGATACCATACTATATGCGTATTTGTCAATTGCAGCAACTATTTCCCTCATAATTATACTATTTGAAGGTGGTCTTACACTTCACGTTTCAATGATCAGGGGGGTATTAAGGAAAGCATCTTATTCCGCAGTATTATATTATTCTCTATCAATGGTCTTGATCACATCAATACTCTTTTTCATTTTAAAAATGAATCTTTCAATTTCTTTTCTCTATGGATCCATACTTTCATCTCCAAGTGTTGCCATAGTGATACCTCTCATTAATAGAGCTAATGTTGATGAAGAGGTAAGACATCTTTACATAGTTCAGGTAACCTTGCTTGATCTTATTTCAATAATAATGACAATATCTATACTTCAATATTTTCCCATTAATCTGCAGACAGCGGTTCCCATAACAGTTTCCCTTTTGACAAATATTTTTGCACAAACATTTTTTGGATTCATAGCTGGAATATTCTGGATAGAAATGCTGAGAAAAATAGAGAGGGTAGAACTTAGCTACATGCTAACTCTGGGTTTTCTTTTTGCTATTTATGCATTCTCAGACTTCATATGGAAAAATGGAATGATAACTTCAATGGTATTCGGAATTGTTATGGGAAACAATACTTTCTTCAGACAGCTTTTAAGGATGAAGGATTATTCAATTGACCAGAATATTTTCAAGTTTAATAAGGAAGTATCTTTTTTTATGAGAACAGTTATTTTTGTAGCCATAGGATCAATATTGATATTCAAGTATTTTGATCCCCATTCCATACTTATAATAGTAATAACACTTATTGTTATTTACAGTGTTCAGGTTATTCAGATTCTAATAACTGACAGGAAACTGCCAAATAAGTTCACCAACTATATTATGCCCAGGGGTCTTACCCAGGTAGTGCTTGGAATATTATCAATAACTTCCATGCCCTCTTTAAACATTACATTTATTCAGAACATATCTATTGTGGTAATATTAACAAATGTAATTTCAGCCATTTTAATATTTATAAAAAAATAAATTATTTAAGTCTCAGGTCTTCATAAGCGCTTAAGGCAGCCACCGCTCCCTGACCAGCGGATATTATTATCTGTCCGGAATCACCAGTAACATCACCTGCTGCGTAAAAATTTTTTATATTTGTCCTGCATTTTTTATCCGTGATTATATACCCCCTGGGATCCATATTGAGGCTCAGGGATTTCAGGCTCTGTGTCTGGGGTATCAATCCAACATAGATGAATACACCATCAACGCTGA
>CAYSIM010000048.1:0-8947 GCA_964431165.1 uncultured Thermoplasmatales archaeon
CTGATAACGTTATATCTTTCTTTATAATATCTTTTATTGTCTGTGAGGCTGAAAAAAAACTGACAGACCTAGGGATGGGATAGCCCAAAGTAAAGCCTGTGGAGATCTGACCTCAATAACCCTACTTTAAAACATGTTCCATAGAAATGGTCTCAATGAAGGGGATCTGCGCTCTGGGTTCAAGTATGTGGATCAGGTCATCTCGGAGAAGCAGGAAGCCCATTGCAAGACTAGGGATAGTTCAAGAAATCAATCCTTTATATCACTCTTTTTAAAGATTATCCAGCCTATGATTAGGAAAATCATTGCATAAATTACAGTAAAAATAAAAGTAATCAACGAAGCCTGTAAGTTAGTAATATTTGATAATATCTCTGAATGCCTTACACCATTGAGAGATAATATGTACTGTGCATTGGGATTTTTGAAGGCCAGGATTGCGGTATTTGTAAGGGCATCTGTACCAACAAATGGTAACATGATGAACCATATCTTTGCTGAATATGCCATTTCATAGATACTCAGGGCTATCATTATGCCGAACATAACACCAAATGCACCTAGTATTGAAGCCATTGAATTTTTTGTCGCTGAACTTAACATCATTGTGAATGAGGCATATACCATTGTGCTTGCAGCGAGTGTTAGAATATAAACAAAAATCTGGTACAGGTCTGTTTGAGGACCCATGACGATTGTTGATACTGCGGCAATTATTGTGCCTAGAAGAAGCATTTCCATTAGTATTATTATGAACGATGCTAATACCTTTCCGAAGAATACTTCAGTTCTGGATACAGGTCTGGAGAGTAAAGGAATAATGGTTCCCGATTCAAATTCACCTGATATGGAATTCATGGTAACAGGTGCTCCCATAAGGAAAAGGAATATGCTTGTTGAAAGAAATGAAAGTGCAGTGAGCCAGTAATTACCCTTATTTATAACATGTATTATGCTACCCATGTAAATTGTTACAAGAAGTGCAAGGGAAACTACTATGCTAAGGGATATGTATATCTTAAGTTTTCTTAAATCCCACTTAAGTTCATATTTTATAACACTCTTTATAGCCTTGAAAGGGGAAAGTTCCTTCATCCGCCATTCACCCCATTTTTAAGAAGTTCAATAAATGCATTTTCCAGAGTTTCAGTTACATAGCCCATACCTATTACGAGAGATCCATTTTCATATATTGTCTTAGATATTACAGCCCTAACATCATCTTCGGTATTCAGTTCAATGTAAAGCCTGTTCCCTTCATTTTTTATATTAATTATAAAGTTTAATTTGCCAAGTATATCAGGAAGATTACCTACCCTATCCACTTCAATTTCAAGTATCTTTCTCTTATAAGCTTCTGCTATTACCTTTTCCACGGTGCCTGAAGTTACCATTTTACCCCTGTTTATCACAACCACTTCATCGCAAATTTCCTCAACTTCCTTGAGGAGATGTGATGAAAGGAATATTGTGGTACCATCTTTTGCCTTTTGTTTTATCAAATTTTTTATTTCCACCATTCCAACAGGATCCAGACCTTCCGTCGGTTCATCCATGATTGCCAGGGGAGGATTTCCTAGAAATGCAACTGCAAATCCTAATCTTTGCTGCATTCCTTTACTATAAGTGCCTATCTTCTTGTTCATACTTTTTTCGAGACCTACCTCTTCAAGGAGTTCTTTTGCTTGCCTCCTGATTTCCTCTCCTTCCATCTGTGACATTTCACCGTATGTTTCCAGAAGTTCCATGCCTGTTAGATACTTTGGAAATTTAGGTAATTCTGGCATAAATCCAATGTATTTGCGTATTCTGGGGGAGTCGGTTTTCATCTCATTTCCCAGTATTTCTATCCTTCCTTCAGTTGGTTCAAGAAGACCTAGGAGCATTTTAATGGTTGTACTCTTCCCCGCACCATTTGGACCCAGAAAACCTGTGATTTTTTTCTCCTTTACCTTTAGATTCAGTCCATCCACTGCAAACACACCCTTTTTGTAACTCTTTCTTAGATTTTCTGTTCTAATTACTATATTATCCATGCGGACACCTTCCACTATACAATAATTAGATATATTTAAAAATTTCCAGGAAGAAAATTTACCATTACGGACTGTCCTGAATCTATAACTATTGTTTGACCCGTTATGTTTGGTGATTCAAGCAGGAAGAACACAGTTCTGGCAATTTCTTCAGGATTGATTATTTTACCCGTGAGTGTATAATTTCTTGCAAATTCATCTTCATTCATATTTAAAAATTCAATTAAACTTTCACCCATCTTTGTCTTTACCACAGAAGGAGCTATTGCATTCACCCTGATTTTTCTTTTACTTAATTCAAGTGCTAAATACTCTGTTAATTTTATTACGGCAGCCTTTAAGCTACCGTATAATGAAAGATATGGAAATGGCCTTAGACCTGCCAATGAAGAAATCATTATTATTGAGCTACCTTCTGGCATGATCTTCATAAATTCTTGTGTACAATAAATCACGGAAAGATAATTTGTGGAAATCATTTTTTCAATAAGCCTGTCATCGATATCTTGAAATGGCATACCAATACCCAATCCTGCGTTGTTCACAAGAATATCACAAGAACCGTAATTTTTTGAAGTCTCATTAACCAATGATCTGCACCCATCCCTTGTGGATACATCCGCCTGTACCAAAATACCTTCACTGAGTTTTTCTACTTCAAGAAGTGTCAATCTTCCATCCTCCACTCTCTTTTTTACATTTACCACCACCTTGGCACCATACTTTGAAAGTTCAATTGCTATTTCCCTCCCTATGCCTCTTCCAGAACCTGTGACTACTGCTACCTTTCCCTTAAGATCCATAAAAATTTTATAGAAATTCTGTACTTAATATTTTTCCAAATCCAGAAAATAAAAATAAATAAAAAATATTTAAATATAGAGTTAAAGTTCAAGATATCATGGATGACATAAGGAAAGAGGTAGAAGAGGATAGAGGGGTAATAAAAAAGCTACAGTTACTATTTCCAGGTTACCATGGATACAGAGTAAATGAAGATTTAAGGGATGCCGATATTTATTTAAAAAATGAATTATACAAAAAAATGCTCAACATTCTCGATGAAATAAAGCAATCTGAACAATTTCTCACATCTGCTGGTATTTTCAATGGACTGGAAAAAATAGGAATTATAAGATCAAGAATTCAGACATTAGCTGGAGAAATAAAACATCATGAAGCAGGATATTCTGGAATTTCACCACCTGTTAGAATAGGCAAGGATAAAATATCATCGCTTTACGATCTTGATATGAAAATTTATGATGAAATTGTTAATTTGACAAATAGTGTGAAAAATTTCAAGGAGTCCTGTTTTTCAGGGAAAATGGATTTTAACATTTTGCAGAATATAGATAATTCAATCAATAATCTAAAGGAATTAAACGATTCCAGGGATAAATTACTTTATGGAGGTGTTTGAAATATGTTCAAGAAAAAAGATTCCTATTCAAGCGGTAATAGTCTAATCGGTGCTACAACCATAGAATGGGAGGATCAGTACAAGCAGGGTAACATAATGTGGAAGGTACCAAGGAATATAAGACTTAATGATAACATAGTGGTAAGGGAGGATGAAACGGCTGTTTTCTTCAGGGATGGAAAAGTTCTTGCATATATTGATAAACCTGGTAGATATGCTCTCACTTCCCTAAATGCACCTGTGGTGGGCGAAATAGTAAAATTGCTCTCTGGAGTGCAGCAGCAGGCAGAGGTATATTATCTGCAGAGAAGGATAATGGACGCAAAATTCGGTTCCAAGGAGCCATATGCCTTTAAAGATAAGGATTTTGGAATTGTAATGTTAAGGCTTTACGGTGAAATGAGGTACAGGATCTCCGATCCTTCCATATTCATAAATCAATTTGTTGGTACATTTGCATCAGAAACCTCTGCCGATGTGGAAAACAGAATAAGGGATCAGATGGTAATGCTCATCTACAACGTACTGGGAAAAATGAAGGATCAGGGAATTTCTGTACTTGATATACCTTCAAATCTTTTAAACATAGAAGAGGCAGTTCTTGCAAGCTCGAAACAGGCATTTGATCAATATGGAATTGAAATAAATAAGATATCTGGACTGAATATTTCACTTCCTGAAGAGGTGCAGAAGGCAATTGATCAGAGGTCAAGCATGCAGGTTCTCGGTGTAAATTATTTGCAATTACAGGCAGGAAAGGCAATGGTGGATGCTGCAAACAATCCATCTGGAGGTGCCGGCGCCGGGGCTGGCATAGGTGTTGGAATAGGAGCCGGAGCAGGAATGGCATATCCCATGGCATCCAGCATATCGCAAGGGATTTCCCAGCCAGCACCTAAGGAGGAAAAAACAAAGACTTGTCCAAAATGTGGATCAACAATTCCCTATGATGCCAAGTTCTGTCCTAACTGTGGCTTCGATTTCACATCACTTGATACAATCAAGTGCCCTTATTGTGGTGCAACAATACCCAAAAATTCGAAGTTCTGCCCGAATTGTGGAAAACAGCTCGTATTAAAATGTCCAAAGTGTGGAAGCGATATACCGCCAGGGGCAAAATTCTGCCCGAATTGTGGCTGGAAGGTGGAATAAATGTACTGCAGGAAATGTGGTGCGTTAATACCTGATGATTCACTCTTCTGTCCTAAATGTGGTGCTCCCCAGGTTCCTGAGGCGGAAAAGGTTTCTGCCAGACCTATGCAGGAGGAGAGTATACTAAAGGAAATGAAATGCCCTAATTGCGGTGCACCTCTGAATCCAATGCCAGGAGAAGCTATGGTTGTGTGTCCTTACTGCGGCACATCCATAACGCTGGGTTCATTGGGCTGGACTAAGGTGCATAAGCATTACATACTTGATATTAAGCTACCTATGAAGGATCAGGCAATAGGCATTGTTAGATCATATCTTGATAGATCATTGCTGCATAGACATCTTTTTGAAAAGAGTGAGCTAAAAAATATTCAGCTCTCCTATGTACCTTACTGGATAATCGATGCTGGCTATACTGCACAGTATAAGTATAAAAGGGAAGAGGTGCAGCCCGGTGGATTTGCTGGTATTTCAATGGGAGGCAGAGGAGGAGTTGCAGGACCTACAGTTACCATGAGAACAATAATAGAATCGGGTACTGATGTTGGTACGGTCAAGTATCCCGTGGTGGCTGTAGAAAATCTTAATATATATCAGCCTCCAGATTATATATTCAATTTACAGGAAGTGAGGAATATTGTTTCACAGGACATTTCAAATCCCGTTAAAATGCTCAACGGTACCATGAGCGAGGAAAAGGCCAGGGTAGAGGGAAAGGTAAGGATACAGCAGTGGGAAATAAGGAAATTGCAAAGAAGAGTCCATGGATTCCTTTCAGCTGAGGTAAATGTTGAGATAGCCGATGTATATCTTTTACACGCACCAGTATGGTATGTGGAAGTTGTACATAAAAATGAGAAAATAGTTCTTCTGGTTGACGGGCATTCAGGTGCGGTGATGGAAGAACTCAAACAGTAGGTGTTATGCATGGACAGCGGTAGGTTCATGCAGATCGGTCTATTTCACGAGGATAGGGAAAGGAGTAGAAAATTAATAGAAAGAATTAAACCCGTTTCAATAATTATAATGGGAAATGATTTTAAAAATTTAGAAGATTTGAAAAATTTGATTAAATGGATAAATTCCATTTACAATAAAGAATTAAAGATCAATTCTCCTCTCATCGCAATAGACCAGGAGGGTGGTAACGTCGCCAGGATCAGGGAAATAAACTATCCACCCAGTAATTATGCCCTGGGAAGGATTAATAGTGAGAAAATTTCCTACTATTCAGGCGCAATAACTGGCAGTGAACTATATGAAATAGGAATAGAATGGGATCTTGCACCTGTTCTAGACGTATTATCCAATAAGGAAAATGCATCAATACTTGAAAGGTCATTCGGTGAAAATGTGGAAATAGTTTCAAGGAATGGTGTTGCATTCATTAAAGGTTTACAGGATTTTGGAGTTGCAGCCACTGCAAAACATTTTCCCGGAAATGGAAGTGTACAGGAGGATCCGCATGAGAAACTCCCTGTTGATAAAAGGAATATACATTCCATAAAAAATACAATGATTCCCTTCATGAATGCCATTAGGTGGAATGTTAAAAGCATAATGGTATCACATGTACTTTTCAGGGAAATTGATCCTGATTTCCCCTCTTCCCTTTCAGAAAAAATTTACGAAATGCTCAGAAATGATCTGAATTATGGTGGTTTGATTATTACAGATTCCCTTGATATGAAGGCAATCTCCATGAATTATTCACCAGAAGAAATTGCTAAGTTCGCATTTCAGAATGGTGCTGATATACTTGAATGTGTAGATCCAATTCTGGCTGAAGAAATCCATGAACATTTGAAAAAAATTTCATCGGATAATACGATGAAAAAGGAAAGATTTCTATCTCTTAGGATTAAAAAAAGAAAAAAATTTGTTCCTCCACCCGAAGTAATGCAATGGCTTTCCTCTTCAGTCCCCAGATGGGTAAGAAAAGCTGAGATTAATCCGGATAAGATTTTTTACATCTATTATTCAGGAACTACCACATATATGGTGAACATTGTGGAAAAAATAGTGAATAGATTAAAGGAACTGGGTTTTAATGTTGAAAAATATGATCTATTCAAAAAATTAAAAAATTCACAGATAATAATTATAGGTAAGAATCTTCATCTGAATGGAAATTATTCAAAAATAAATGAAATCTGTAAGGATAATAAATGCATTTTCATAAACACAGGTGTTCCCTTCGATTCTTCTCTCCTGGAAGAAAATATAGGTTATGTTGCAGCAATGGGAGATAAATATGAGAATATAATATCTTCGATATATTCACTACTTGGCTTATACGATTTCATTTATTATTAAAAATAAAGGTATTTCTTTCTTTGCTCTGGATCGAATTTTATTATTTCTTCATTGAGCTGTTTTCTTAAGAATTCAATATCTTCAAGTGTAATATTTTTTCCATTTTCTCTATATGTAAGAACGACGGAACCCAGAACTGCTTCATATCCAAAATAGGGTTCGAGAAAATCTGCTCCTGAAATTTTATCCCTTAATTCTTTCACCACCATTTCCCAGTACCATTTACCTGTCCTGAAAACTCCCCCGTATCCACTAATCTTAATTTTTTCAGGAAATCCAAGTTTTCTGTATGTGGCAAATGCTGCCTTTGATGATTCAATAGCTGCCTCTTCCATTATTTTTTTTGAAATAAAATCACCTTTTATTGCATTCCTTGATACCAGTATGGCAAGATATGATATACCGCGTACATCAATTCTTCCCCTGTAAATTTTGTTGATGAGCTCTGTATCATTCTTCAGGTGGAAATGGTCTCTAATTTCATCTAGAAGTGTGGAATCATATTCACCCCTCCCATCCATGATCTTCACCGTTTCCTCCAGTGCTCTTCTTCCTATATAAAATGCACCCCCTTCATCATCGAGAAACCATCCCCATCCAGAGGACCTCATGGTAATTCCACCTAACTTTCCATAGGAAACAAGTCCAGTACCCGCAGCTATTATTATTCCTTTATCATCAAGAAATCTGCAGTGAAACCCAGCTTCCCCATCATTGTAAAGCCTAATATCCTCTGTCGGAAAACTTTTTTTAAGTTCTCCCATTATCATTCCAAAGGATTCGGGCGAATCCTTTATACCTGGCAATGCAAAGGTGATTCTTTTTATACCGGAAGAAAGAACATATTGCAATGCATCCCTAATATTTTTTCTGAATGCAGCTATTCCAGCTGTTCTAAAATTGGAAGGTCCGGAAATACCTACTGCCTCTATGTTAAATTTATCATCATATCTTATTGCCACAGTTTTTGTGGCCCCACCATCAACGGAAATGAATTCCATTAATGGATCATTGAATTTTAATATATAATCTTAATTTCAGGAAATTTTTTATTCCTTTTTTTCTTTTAAAAGCTATGTTAAATTTAAGACAAGTTTTTTATCTAACCTATCTCAAAAATGAAAAAAATGGAGAATGCAAAGAGAATCCTGGCAATTTCACCGCATCCGGATGATATTGAAATAATAGCAGGTGGCTTTATTTCCAGTGCATTAAGGAGAGGGGCCGATGTAAAATTGATAATTGTCACAGACGGTAGCAAGGGTACAAAAATTAAAGGAAAGAATATGAAAGAAACAAGGGAATTTGAGCAGTTGAATGCAGCAAAAATACTTGGAATAAAAAATTTTAAATTTCTGAATCTTGAGGATTCAAAGGTTCCTGAGCCCAGAAAAACGATGGAGATATTGATGCCTGAGGTAAGGGAATATTCACCGGATCTTCTGATCACTAATGATCCATTCCTTAAGTATGAGGTGCATCTTGATCACATTTATACTGGATTGGCTGCATTGCAAAGGGTCCTTTTCTATGAATTTCCAAACATAGGAAATGGTGAAGTAAGAGGGATTTCTCCCGATGTGGCTTTGGCTCCAACGAACTATCCAAATGTTATTGTTGATATATCAGATACTTTCCAGATAAAAATTGAAGCTTTAAAGGCACATTCTTCCCAGAATCTTGACCTGGACTGGGTAAGGAAATTGTCAGAATATTACGGTAGACTTATAGATTCAAATTATGGTGAGGCATTCAAATATCTATATCCCCAGGAACTTCACCTGAATATATTTTAATAACGATCTACTACCTTTTTAAGCCTATCAGGTGAATCGGGATCCAATCCTTTTCGTATTGCGATGAAATAGGAAAAGAACTGGAATGGTATGATATAAAGAAGGGGAAATAGTTCTTCCTCCTTTTCTTCTATACGAATTAATCCTTCATCACTTCCAATTTTTAATAAACTTGAATATTTTTCAATTTTTTCTATGGCATTTAAATCAACATTTTTATCCAG
>CAYSIM010000049.1:0-5782 GCA_964431165.1 uncultured Thermoplasmatales archaeon
TGTAAAAACGTTTCATCTACCACATTAATCCTAAAACTATCCATTTCTTCCATGTACCAGCCTGTAGGGTTATTTATATTGCTATAGAGTAAAACGTCGAATCTATCATTCTCCCTTTTTTCTATGTTGGGATCAACTACGAATATCTTTACACTTCCTGCTTCATAGGACCTGTATCCCTTATTCTTCTCCCCTTTTTCCACCTTTTCCTTTACGTTGTCAAGATCGAAAATTTCTGGCAATTTATAAATAGGCTCGTATTCAGGTAATCTTACCATATATGTGTAATTATCGTTCAGCCTCAGGTAGGTTATAACAAGCATCAGTGCCTCAGTGGCACCGTGTGTTATTACAACATTCTCTTTTTCCACACCGTTGATCTCCGCTATCTCCCTTTTGAGGATCTCCTCTTCCATCAATGTGGCCCTTTCAAAATATTTTTTCAGGTCTATTCTTCCTGAGAGACCACTGTTTGAAAGGTCCTTTTCCTTCCTGTGCTCCCTTATCCATTTTCCAGTTTCAAAATATGGCAGGTACATTGACCTTAAAATGATGTCTTTTTATAATATATTTTCCTTTCCTTTTCATATTTTTTTACAAAACCCCTTTTTTCAAGATATATGAGATGGGCTATGGTTTCACCAAGGGCAAAGTATTTTTGTGTCCTTGGGAATATATTCCATTCACCATTCATTACATTCCATTTTATCGACGCTGCCACCTCATAGGCGGTCATTTCACCATCCATTGCATCCAGGATTTCATGCAATCTTCTTTCATGATGTTCAAGGATTTCATCTATCCTTTCTCCAGGATTCACGCCCATCTCACCATGTCCAGGGAATGTTTTTTCCACGGGGAGCGATCTTATTTTCTTCAATGATTCCATGTATACTTCCAAAGAATTTTCAAGAGTAGGCCACCATGTTATGTTGGGTGTAATAGTGAAGAGGATATGATCTCCTGAAAAAAGTAATTTATTATTATGATCGTATAAACAGGCATGGCCCGGGGAATGCCCAGGTGTGAAAATTACTGAAAGTTTCACCCTACCTGCATCCACAATATTTCCTTCTTCCACGGGTAAAAATTTCATTGATAGGAGATCGGGGTATGTTCCTATGAAAATTTTGTTGAGTATATTGAAAGCATGTTTCAGATCATCCTCCGGAAATCCATTTTTAAGGAGGTATTCATTCATTTTTATCCAGTAATCGCTGGAACCTGATGATTTCTCAATGATTTTATACTCCTCCCTGGAAATGAATATTCTCGAATTTTTACCATATCTACCCACAAGGCCGATATGATCCGCATGTATGTGTGTGATGAAAAATTGAACATTTTTTATTTTAAGTTCATCAAGTGCTTCTTTGAGTGCAAGGAATGATTCCTCAGTATTAAATCCTGTATCTATGACGAGTGCAGGATCGCCATCAAATATGTAAGAGTTTACGTATTTCAGAGGACTGCCCGGCAGGGGTATTTTTGCCCTGAAAATTCCATCAAAAATTTCCTGCATCGATTTGGAATTAAAAACAAACATAAATATTTACTCACTAAAAATATCTATATATAGGGATTTAAATATGCTAAATATGAGAAAAATTTTGGTAGCCTTGCTTATAGTTCTGATCCTCATATTCTCCTTTATATCGATGAATTTCAGTATACTTAACCCTGCAAACGGCGTCTGGTGGGAGGCAAAAAATTCTAACTATACATCTCAGACAATAAAACTTCCAGGTCTTTACGATAGTGTCACCGTAATAATAGATAACACGGGGATGGCACATATATATGCAAAGAACGATCATGACCTTTTCCTTGCAGAGGGATATTACCAGGCAAGTAACAGGCTTTTCCAGATGGAAATGCAGGCGATTGCAGCATCCGGAAATCTTAGCAAATACCTTGGCGCATCCTATGTTGACTCGGACAATGCCATGCGTTATCTGGGACTTCCATACAATGCTTATAAACTCGAGATTGCATACAAGGAAAATTATCCAGATTACTACGCTCTCGTCGAAGCTTTCTCCCAGGGCATTAATGATTACATAAATTCAAGTGGCACACCTTTCTATTTCAAGCTTGCAGGTTTCCAGCCATTTTATTGGACACCCTACCATACATTGGTATGGGAAGAGTATATGACATTAAGCCTTACCACAGGGATATATGAACCCCTTTATTCAAGCCTATTTTACAATAATTTTGGATTTTACAACACAACACTCATGTGGCCCTATTATCCCTATTTTACCGAGAATATCACGGTGATACCGGGTGATGGAACTGTAAATGGATGGAATCTACAGAAACAGCACATAGACCCGGATTATCTCTGGTCACTGGACTGGTATCAGGAATGGGCTACAGGCATAAACACAACATTCCTGAAAAAACTTAATCCTTTGATAATGGCAGCCCTAAAAAATATTTCAGATCCATTGATGCTGCCAGAGCTACATGCATTACAGGAATCCATAGGAAGTAATAGCTGGGTGGTAACTGCAAACCATTCAAAAACAGGCTCACCCATACTTGCAAATGATCCGCATCTTGCACTTCTAGCACCATCACTCTGGATACCTCTGAATCTTGTGGATCCTAATTACAATGTAACAGGATGGGCACTTGCAGGTATACCTGGAATACTCATAGGTCATACGCAGAACACCTCATGGGGCCTTACCATGTCAGAGGGAAATTCGGCGAATATTTATCTTGAAATAATCAAAGGTAACAGCTAACTTTACAACGGCACATGGTATCCATTGGAGTACAGGAACTACACATTGCAGGGAAAACAGTATTCAATCCTTGTTACAGGGCATGGACCCGTTCTTGCAAAGATGGGAAATTTTGCCCTCAGTCTTAACTGGACAGCATCGATGCCGAGCTATGTTCTTTTGGCTGAACTTCAGCTGGACAGGAGTAACAACTACACAGACATGATTAATGCTCTTAAATACTGGGGCTATCCTCCACAGAATTTTGCACTTGTCTCAAAGGATCATGCTGGGTATATAGTGGCAGGTAATTTTCCCTTGATAGATGAAAAGCTTCCAGATGGAAAAAATGTAAGGGTGGTGGGCAGCAGATCCATACTCAATGGAACTTTACCTGAATATTCACCAGTTGGTTTTGTTCCCTACAATTATCTGCCACAGGTGGTGGATCCAGAAAGGGGTTACGCATTTGCACCAAACCAGGCAACTGTAGGAAAAGCATACGGATTTCCATTCATAGGTGGTTTCTGGGACTCTGGAGGAAGGGCTTACGCTGCATACACTTACCTGAGCCAGCATCAGATGCTTGGTATAGATGATATGAAGGCTATGCAGTCAAACGTGACAGACTTCTGGGCAATGAAATTTATGCCCTTCATAATAAAGGCTCTATCGGGAATGGAAATGAATTCCACTGAATTCTCAGCTTTCAATTATCTCAAATCCTGGAATTTTACCACCTATACTGACCAGATAGGTATAACTGTTTACTGGTATACACTTTCATACATCTATAATCTAAGCATACAGAGGATCCTTGATATGAATAATCTGGGGAATATACCATTGCCGTTCGTTACATCCCTCATACACCTTGCTCAGATGGACCAGAATTCACCCTGGTTCAACGGTAATTTCACATCCCTAGTCAGGGAATCATTTTCAAAGGCAGTAACGCTTTTATCAAAAAATCTTGGAAATGTTACCGGCTGGAAATGGGGTAAGGTTCATTATCTTATTATACAGAGCATAACAGGCAGCAGCGCATTTTCAATAGGACCCATGGAATTTTATGGTGATGATAACACACTCAGTGTTGGAAGTGTTCCCTATGGAATAGCTGTACCTGAACCCTACGTTACAGCAAGTTCCTCCTTGAGGGAAATCTCATGCCCGGGGAGCAATATATTCTATGGTGTTTTCCCAGGCGGGCCTAGCGATAATGTTGTTAGTTATTATTACAGCAACCAGTTTTCCACATGGTATTCCCACGGATACTACGATTTAAATGCATGGAAAGGGGAGGTGAAAATAATCTATGAACAGTAAGGTGATGTTAGCATTATCCACACTCCTAGCCTATATTTTCGTAATTTTCATTCCATACGCATGGACGGGAATATTTGCTTCCATACCTCTCTACAGGATCAATATAAAAAGGGCAGGTATAGCTGGTTTCATAATTGGCTTCTCCACGATATCTATTTATCTTATTTATCCATCATCAAAGCTCTTGGAACTTTCTGAAATCCTTGGAAAAGCCACTGGCATACAAGGATTAATTTTAATAATAATCTATCCCCTATTCTATGGAATAATAATGATGCTTTCTGCAATGCTTTTCTCAGAACTCAAAAAGAAATAATTTTTTCATTTTTTTCATAATCCATAATTACAAAACATTTATATTTAATAAACCATGAGAAAATTCCATGGTTTTCACACTGGAAATAATAGATTTAAAGGCGGAAATAGAGGGAAAGGAGATACTGAAGGGTATTTCCATAAAGATAAATCAGGGAGAACTTCATGCACTCATGGGTCCTAACGGTTCAGGGAAAACCACACTATCAAGGGTGATTATGGGTGATAAAAGGTATAAAATTACAGGGGGAAAAATTCTGCTCAATGGTGAGGATATTACATCATTACCACCATATGAGAGGTCAAGAAGGGGACTTTTCTTAACATTCCAGAACCCCATAGAGCTTCAGGGTGTAAAATTATTCTCATTTCTCAGATCCTCATATCTGGCACATTACCCCGATGATAAAATGAGTTTCCAGCAATTCATAACATTTGTACAGTCCAAGGCAAGACTTCTTAACATGGATACCTCTTTACTCAGCAGGGGTGTTAACGAGGGTTTCTCAGGTGGTGAGAGAAAGAAGGCGGAAATACTCCAGATGTCGCTTATAAAGCCAAAAATAGCGGTGATTGATGAAATAGATTCTGGTCTTGACGTGGATGCACTGGAGGCAGTCTCTAAATCCTTGAAGGATACGATCCTTAGCGAGCCAAAAATGGGTGTTCTTCTCATCACGCACTATCAGAGGATACTGAAATATCTCACACCCGAAATAGTGCATGTTATGATTGATGGAAAAATTGTAATGAGCGGAGGTTATAGCCTCGCTCTGGAAATAGAGGAGAGGGGATATGAATGGATAAGGACGGGGAACTGAAGGAAATTCTGCAGAAAAAGGAAAATGGTAGTAATTTTATTACCAGGGCAAGATATCCCCATGTATTTGAAGAGGGTTTGAACAGATCTGTAGTTGAGGAAATTTCTGAAATTAAGAAAGAACCGGACTGGATGAAAAGGTTCAGATTAAGGGCCCTTGAAATATTCAATTCAAAGCCCATGCCAAACTGGGGGCCTCCTCTCAGTATAGATTTTGATAAAATCAGATACTACGTTCTGCCCGATGAGGTAAAGGCAAGGAGATGGGAGGATCTCCCTGAAGAAATAAGGGAAACCTATGAAAGGCTTGGTGTTCCCGAAATGGAAAGGAAGTACCTGAGCGGTTCCGTTGCACAGCTTGATTCTGAGGGTGTCTATGCAAACCTGAAGAAACAGCTGGAGGAAAAGGGTGTAATATTCCTCGATTCAGATTCTGCACTGCAAAAATACCCCGATATTTTCAAAGAATACTTCTTCAAGATAGTTCCTGTGATGGATAGCAAATTTTCCGCCCTGAACGGTGCCGTTTGGAGTGGTGGTTCATTCAACTACGTACCTGAGAATGTGCATGTTGATCTTCCAT
>CAYSIM010000049.1:5792-6360 GCA_964431165.1 uncultured Thermoplasmatales archaeon
ACTTTAGAATGAATATGCAGCAGGAAGGACAGTTCGAACATACCATAATAATTGCTGAGAAAGGTAGCTATGTGAGCTACATAGAAGGATGTACTGCACCCATTTACAATGTTACCTCCCTGCATAGCGCAGTGGTAGAGGTTTATGTTAAGGAAAATGCCCATGTGAAATTTACCACTGTACAGAACTGGAGCAGTGATATTCTCAATCTGAGCACTGAAAGGGCAAGGGTGGAAAGGAATGGGAAAATGGAATGGGTAAGCGGTTCCCTGGGATCAAAAATCACCATGCTGTATCCTTCTTCATACCTGGTGGGAGAGAATGCCTCTGCCTCACACCTTTCAATATCACTTGCTTCCAATCACACATGGAAGGATAATGGTTCTAAGGTGGTGCATCTTGCCCCTAGAACATACTCAAAGATAATATCAAAAAGCATAAGCCTCACGGGTGGAACCACCGTATTCAGGGGGCTTGTTAGAATTCCGAAGGGGTCTGTTAATTCAGTATCGCACGTACAGTGCGATGCCCTCATCCTTGATGATCTCTCAAAGAGCAACACGTATCC
>CAYSIM010000049.1:6370-8732 GCA_964431165.1 uncultured Thermoplasmatales archaeon
GGATTCAAATAATTTCACATTTCCTCATAACGAGGTGTATGAGGAAACAGCCACTGTAACGCATGAGGCTACTGCTGGAAGGATAGGCGATGAACAGATTTTCTACATGATGACAAGGGGTCTTTCTGATGATGAGGCAAGATCCATGATAGTTCTAGGATTCCTGGATAATGTGATGAAGGAGATACCCCTTGAATTTTCCATAGAACTCAACAGACTTATAAAACTCAAGATTTCTGAACTGGGGGGAACAGGATGAACATGGAAGGTATTATTGAAAAATTTTCAAGATCAAGATATGAACCAGAATGGCTTACCTCCCTCAGGATTAAGAATTACAGGGAATTCCTTATCTTTAGGGAGAAGAGGATCTCAGATTCGCCTCTTGAAAGGAGATATACACAGGTGGATGAAACTTTTATTGAGGAATCTCTTGAATCTAAATATGGAGCAACATTCAGGGAGGAGGGTGATTATTTTGTCATAGACTTTTCAAGCGGCGGTGAATTAAGGATAATGACAGAATCGCTGAAGCATACCAGGATGATCTCCATGGATGATGCCCTGAAAGAATTCCCTCAGGAAATCATTTTTTCCATGGAAAATCCAAGGGATGAATGGTCCGCTCTTTCAAATGCACTCTGGTCCACAGGAATTTTCGTTAAGGTACCCATGGACAGGAGATGCGAAAGGGTGATGAAATTCAAATTGATATATCCCAGATCACCTCTTATAAAGAAGGATGTTTTCATAATAGGTCAGAATTCGCATATGCAGTTCGTGGAATCCACAAAAACTAATGAGGGTTTCAAGGGTATGGAAGAGACGTTCATAAGGATTGGATCCAACTCCACGCTCAAGCATCTTACAATGGTGGAGGGGAATAATTCACAGATCATTTCCATAAAAAATTCTATCATTGAAAAGGATTCCTTTGATGAATGGTATTATGCGCTCAAAGATTTAAAGAAAGCAATAATGGTAACAAATGCACAGCTTGTAAGCGAAAATTCAAAATTGTTGCACAGGGGAGCACTCATAGGTAAAAATAACGAGCATTATGATGTTGGCACAAACATATACCATCATGGTAGGGGTACAAGGAGTGATGCTGAAGTAAGGGCAGCTCTCAAAGATTCTTCAAGGGCTATTATGAGGGGAAAGATATATGTTTCCAGGGAATCCATAGATTCAAGCGCAAATTTTTCAGGTAATTCATTGCTGCTGAGTAAAAATGCAAAGAGCAATGCACTTCCATTCCTTGAAATAGAGGGGGACGGTGCACAGGCAAAACATTCGGCATCCATAACAAACATAGATTATGATCAGATGTTCTATGCACAGACAAGGGGTATAGATGAGAAGGAATCCAAGAATTTGATAGTTGAAGGTTTCCTTGATCCTGTGGCTAGACAAATACTTATATATGAGGGTATAAGGTATCTTATATACAGTGAATAAATATGGATGTGAAAAAGATAAGGGAGGATTTTCCCATATTGGATAGAAAAATAAATGGAAAGAGACCCGTTTATCTTGATAGCACGGCCACATCCCAGAAACCGAAGATCGTAATAAATGCAATCGTAAATTATTATGAGAATTACAATGCAAACGTTCACAGGGGTATTTATAAGCTGAGTGAGGAGGCAACGGATCTTTATGAGAAATCTAGGAAAAAGGTGGCCGATTTCATAGGCGTGAATTCAGATTCCATCGTTTTTGTAAGGAATACCACCGAGGCCCTGAATCTCATAGCCTATAGCTATGGAAATAAATTCCTTGATAAGGGGGATGAGATACTCACCACAATCATGGAACACCATTCAAATATTGTTCCATGGCAATTCCTGGGTAAAAAGGGTGTAAGGCTTGTTTTTTCCGATATAAATAGAGATGGTACCCTGAATATGGATGATTTTCTCTCCAAGCTAAATAAGAATACGAAAATTGTAACCATTACCCATGTATCAAACGTTCTGGGTACCATAAATGATGTTAAGGAAATAGGAAAGATCGCCCATGAGAATGGTTCATTATTCATAGTAGATGGTGCGCAATCCGTTCCGCATATGCCTGTAAATGCAAGCGATATAGATGCTGATTTTCTTGCATTTTCAGGGCATAAAATGCTTGGGCCCATGGGCATAGGTGTTCTATATGGTAAGAGAGAAATCCTTGAATCCATGGATCCATTTCTAGGTGGTGGAGAGATGATAAGTGAGGTTCATACCTACGGCTCCAGCTGGGCTGAGGTACCATTAAAATTTGAAGCGGGAACACCCAATGTGGAAGGTGCTGTGGGTCTGGGTGCGGCCGTGGATTATTTAAATTCCCTGGGAATGGAGAATGTCAGGGAGCA
>CAYSIM010000050.1:0-8456 GCA_964431165.1 uncultured Thermoplasmatales archaeon
TCCATCTGAACAAATATTATATCATCAGGAACGACAGGGTGGATCCGGGCTTCAAGGAAAGAATAAATGAGAAAAGGCCATTCAGAACAAATCTAAGCCTGAAACCAAAAATGGCAAGGATGCTGGTAAATCTTTCAAGGGCAAGACCTGGAGATAGGATCATAGATACATTCTGTGGAAGTGGTAGCATTCTAATAGAAGCGTCCCTGATGGGCATGGATGCATATGGAATAGATTCTAGCACAAAGATGTACCACGGGAGCAGGATGAATTTACTCCATTATAGCATAAAGCCAAAGGTATACCTGGGTGATGTTTCCCTTGCCCTGGATTTGGGAAAATTCAGGGCGGTGGTAACGGATCCACCCTACGGAAGGGGATCTTCAACAAATAAGGAAAACATTGAGAATCTTTACAGTAGATCCTTTGAAATTTTTTCAGAGGTATTGGACAATGGTAATGTGTCCATAATGCTTCCTGATGAAAGATACGTTGACCTTGCAAGGGATTATTTTAAAATAAAGGAAAAATTCACAATGAGGGTGCACAGGTCCCTTGTAAGGCACATCACTGTTCTTGCTTAGGTAGCTGACTCAATAAATTCTCCACTATTGTTTCGAAGGCATTCCTTGCCTCTGATTCGCCCAGAACGAATGGCTTACCAGAATCACCACCCTTAACAATTTCGGCATCCATGGGTATTCTTCCAAGGAATGGTACATTATATTTTTTGGCCGCGTTCTCCCCACCGCCAGTACCGAATATTGAACCGGCCATATTCTCTATGATGCCAAGGACCTTTACGTTCACATGCTTTGCAAAGTTTATTGCCTTCTTAGCATCGAGCAGTGCAACCTCCTGTGGTGTAATAACTATTACAATACCCGTTACATCCTTAATGAGCTGCACAAGGCTCAGGGGCTCATCACCGGTACCAGGTGGAAGATCAACCACGAGAAAATCAAGATCACCCCATTCCACCTCCTCCAGGAATTGCTGCAGTGCCTTATGCTTCAGGGATCCCCTCCATATCACGGGCGCATCCTCCTGTGGTAACATCATGCCAATGGATACTACCTTCAGATTGCTTGAATATTCCACAGGATAGATGGAATTTTCATCACCCGTGAGCTGTGCATCCCTCAGGGAAAGCATCATGGGTACATCTGGCCCATGGATATCAGCATCAAGAAGCCCTACCCTGTACCCTTTCTTTGAAAGTAAGATGGAAAGGTTTACGGAAACTGTTGTTTTACCTACACCACCCTTTCCGCTCATTACAAGTATTTTGTACTTTATTTTCTTCATCCTTTGCTCCAACTTCGTGTTCTGCTGTAGAATTGGTTTTATTTTGGATAGATCTGTTGCCATAACAATCGATTACCTACATTATCAATTTATAGATAAAATTAACGTAGCTTTTTATGCAATTTTTTCATTAAGTATATGGCAAGCGAAAACATAAAATAATGTCTGGAAATTTAAGCAGTGAAAAGGTAAAATATATGTAAAAATAATGATGAAAAAAGCCACCGTAGCTCAGTAGGTAGAGCGGCTGACTTGTAATCAGCAGGTCGGGGGTCCGATTCCCTCCGGTGGCTCTCTTTTATTGAAGTCATTTGAAAATGCTATCATCCATTTCCTTTATTTCTTTTATTACCGGCCTGAATTCCATTTTCTCAAGGATATGATTTTCAATATCCACGCCCGGTGCAATTTCCTCAAGAAGAATTGCATTTTCCTTCAGGGAGAAAACAGCCCTTTCGGTTATGAATTTCACCTCCTTTTTCTCCTCCAGGGCCACAGGTCCGCTGAAGAATATTTTTTTAACCCTCTTCACGAATTTTATTATTTCACCATCCTTTTCTATGATCAATTTTCCATTCTTCACTGAAATATTCTTCCTTCCGCCTGTGAATCCACCCGCAAAGAATATCCTGTGGATACCGTTTGAAATGTCCGTGAATCCTCCGGGCCCAGGAATTTTTTCATCAAGAACGGATGGATTTACGCTTCCACTCTCGTCCACCTGTAGGAAACCAAGGGCGGTGGCATCTGCAATTCCACCCTCATATATGGAAAATTGATCCGCCTGCTGTATCACAGCGAAGGGTGCTATGGCAGCACCAAAATCATTACCTGCAAGGGCCAGTCCTCCCCAGGGTCCTGATTCCACAGTTGTGTAGACACTATCATAAATTCCAATTTTCTTTAGATTAGGTCCTATTTCAGAAGGTAATCCTGTGCCGAGGTTCACTATCACGGGCCTTCCAAGATTTTCTATTAAATTCTTAAATTCAAGGGCTAGCCTCCTCCTTATTATTTCCCTTTCATCCAGAATTCTTTCATTTTCACTTATTTCTATATTCTCTGGTACCATTTCCCCTGATACCCTTGGGTCGTATCTGAATGTGGCTGCCTGTGGATGAAATTCCTCCTCTGAAATTATGACGTAATCCACGAGCGGCCCTGGTACATGAACCTCCTTTGGTGGTATGCTCCCCCTCTTCACTATTCCCTCCACCTGTGCAAAAACTTTACCCGGAAATGGCATGGCCTTCGCTGCCATGGCAACCGGGAGCGTTGCACCAAATATTGCTTCCCTCTTCATTGATATATTTCCCATGGTATCTGAATAGGATCCCCTTATGAAGGAATACCTTGGCTTTGGTGCCCTGTAAAAAAGGTATTCCTCATCATCAATTTTAATTACACTTACAGAGCATCTCCTATTTTTCCTTGCCAGATCGTTAAGGGCAGAATTATCGTACCTTGGATCGTGGAATGTACCCAGGCCTATCCTTGTGAGAACGCCAGGCCTGCCTGAAGCCACCTCCCTGAAGAATGATGTGGCGATACCTATGCTGAAGGAATATGCTTCGAAGAATTCCTCATAGACCATCTTCTGCAGGTATTCGGATCTATAGAGATAGGGAAGGAGCATACCCGATATGAATTCCCTGTCATTCCTCTGGTAGAGATCCTTCGCTATTACATCAAGACCCGTACCAGGTACGCCTGGAAATGATTCTATTTCAATAAAAAGTTTCCTCGGTCTTCCATATTTTTTATATGTGTTGTATAAAGCGTACATTATTTTCAGGGGTGTTACAGAATTGTTAAAACCTGCTATGGCGAGTGTTGCCCCATTCTCTATCCCCAGAATTTTTTCTTCAAGTTGTTTATCGTCAAGAATTTCAGCCATGGTAAGTAATCCGCAAATTTTTATTAAACATTTTTCTTTTTGTATATCTGGGATATTTCTTCAGAAAATTCCTTAAGTGAATGCTTCTTTATGGATTCCCTCACATCTTCCATGAATTTTACCATGTATCTCACATTGTGCAATGTGAGGAGATAAAGGGCCAGAAGTTCATTCTCCTTAAAAAGATGGTGTATGTAGGCTCTGGTATAATTCCTGCAGGCAGGACAGTCACATTTTTCATCCAGGGGTACCTTCTGATCCCTGTACTTAGATTTTCTCAGGTCAATTGCGCCTTCAGATGTGAATGCTATTCCGTGCCTTGCATTTCTGGTCGGGAATACGGAATCAAAAATGTCTATGCCCATCATGACACCTTTCAGCACATCAACGGGAGAGCCAAGGCCCATGAAATACCTGGGTTTTTCATCTGGAAGAAGTGAAAGCGTTCCATCCAGTACCTGGTACATGATTTCCTTCGGTTCGCCTATGGAAAGTCCACCAACTGCATATCCTTCAAAATCCAGATCCGTAATCTGCCTCGAGCTTTCCTCCCTTAGATCCATGAAAACACCACCCTGTACTATTCCGAAAGAGATGCCCTTCCTTGATTCCCTGAACTTCCTTGCCCATTTTGTTGTTAGATTCACTGCCTTCTCAACACTCCTCTTACTTTTACCGTAGGGGATGCAATAATCAAGGGCCATGGCAATGTCACTTCCAAGCGAATCCTGTATAAGGGCGCTCATCTCCGGGGTCAAAAGTACCCTGATTCCATCAGATGGGGATCTGAAGTATATGCCGTTCTCCCTTACACCTATGAGGAAATGTTCCTTGAGAATCTGGAAACCACCGCTGTCTGTAAATATTGGTCCATTAAAATTCATAAAACCGTGCAATCCACCGAATGAAGAGATTATCTCTATGCCCGGTCTGAAATATAGGTGGAGGGAATTTGAAATTATCATGGAAACACCCAGTCTCTCAAGATCCCAGGAGGGTAATGTTTTCACAGAACCCTTTGTGGCCACAGGCATGAATACAGGCGTTTCCACATTTCCATGCGGTAGTTTCAATATGCCGTAACGGGCCCTTCCATCCTTTTCCATTAACGTGAAAATTTTCTCACTCATATGTGATCCTCAGGACTGCAGCACTCAGGTCATGGTAAGCTATGATGGTATAATTGCCATATGAGGGAAGTACGAATGAAATGTTAAGTGAGCTTCCGGGGTAAAGTAAAATTGTATCATTCACCATTGTTGCATTGAATTTTGTTGTGATGAGATTGCTCTTTATCATTTTTACATACACAGTACTATTTCCATTATAGATCAGGGTATCATTCACCACGGAAGAATTTGTCAGAACATTCGGTACGGACCATTTGAGATCCATGGAACTGGAAAATATGGTAAATGTAAAATTGAGGAATTTTTTCACGTGCGCCAGCTTTGTCTCCATTGTTATGTTAAGGTAGGCATTCTCCATGGGAATGGTATTTGATGAAGATGATACTGTAAAATTGATTATTCTTGATGAACCAACTGAAATATTCTCAATATCTTTAATATTCGTTTGCAAGAAATCGTTTGAATTCTGACTGACCGTAATGTTTATCATCTTGTTTCCCGTATTATTAAGAATGATTGTCCCACTTATGCTTTTAATCTCACCTAGCACCATGTAATTATAAGGCATGCTATAATGAACTGAAAAATTCTCCGTCAGCTCCTGCTGCGATATGGGTATGGGAACGAATGTAACTGCAATTAAGAGTATCGCTGCAATTCCAATCATGTATCCTTTTTTGGAGATCCTTGAAACATCGTTAAGTGAAGGTGGATGGGATAAACCTAATATTAAAACGAAGAGTGCAAATAGAAGCCAGCCAAGGTAGAAGAATCCCATGATGAAAAGGAATGCAAGGAATGCGTAGCTCAAATATTTCGATCTTTCACCCAGAATTGCCCTTGCTATGTGACCACCATCCAGCTGTCCAATGGGCAGGAGATTTATTGCTGTTACAACGAAACCTACCCAGGCGGCAAATGCCGTTGGAAACATATATGGAGGTGATGGAACAAGGAAATTTATGAAATAATAAATTATTGGTGGAAATATTTCTGTCATTATGAGGGAATCCTGCACCACAGGATGGTATATCATTCCCAGATAGTTTCCGAGCAGGGCTACGGGTATTGCAACAAGGAATCCAACAATTGGACCTGAGGCACCTATTTCTAGGAGCGCCTTCCTATCTGGTATGGGTTCCCTTATGGAGATGAAAGCCCCCAGTGTGCCTATTATTGATGGAGCGGGTATGAAAAATGGTAGTGAAGCCCTAACATTGTTTCTCCTTGCAGCGAAGTAATGGCCGAGCTCATGGAGACCTAGAATGGAGAGGAGGGGAAATGCAAAGAAAAGTGCGCCTCCCAGTATGGAGTTCAGGGAAAGCCAGTTTATGTTAAAATATCCTGCATAATCCATGGCACCTGCAATGATCGTTGAGATCAATGTTGCAATGAGCAGAGCTATGTTAACATATACCCCTCTGAACCTCTGGGGTGGCATCCTCACTACCTGTATTAGATATTCTCCTTTCTTTCCTGTAAGTGCTGGAACATAGCCCTCCTCTTTCAATGATTTCCAGAGCTCCCTGAATTCCCTCTCAACGGATGACCTATCCTCGGGCAGAACAACGTGGAATTCTATATATTCTGGAAATACCTTCGTCTCGTAAATATAAAAGTACTTCCTTACCTCCGCCTCTATCTCCTGTATTGTCATTTCCCTCATTTCAAAGCACTCTCAATTTCTTTTATTATTTCTTCAGGATTTACATTTTCCAGGATCATCATATTTCTGCTGATCTTACCTTTTAAACCAAGGCTTTGCAACAATTTGCCCGTATTGTCAACAATAACGCCCATCCTATTTCCGTATATGAATGCCACTGAATTTTTCCCTGAGAAATTCCTTGCAGATTTCATTATCAGCTCATCTTCCATGCTTCCATGGTAGAATTTAAGATTTCCAATTCTTTTCTCACTGGATAAAATCTTTTCCATTTCAAGTGAAATCATCTTTTCTTCATATTTTTCCTTTATTTTCTTCAGATCCTTCCATTCATCGAAGAACCTTTTCACCGCATTTGGAAGTTCATCAGGAGACACCCTTATTGATTCCGCTGCCCTGTGGAGAATATCCTCATTCCTGTGAACTATTTCCAGGGCCCCTTCACCAGCAGAGAATATTATCCTTGAAACACCATCCTGTATCCTCTCCTCCCTGAGTATCTTCAGGAATCCTATTTCCCCTGTGGAGGATACATGCGTACCACCGCATCCCTCCGCATCATAATCACCTATTTTTACCACCCTTATTGTCTTTCCAGGGGGGATTCCACCCTCATAGAGTTTGAATCCGTACAATCTTTCAGCCTCATTCCTTTCCATCCATTTTGCCTCTACAGGTATGTTTTCCGTAATTATTTTAAGTGCCACATTCTCTATTTCCTTCAGCTCCTCCCTGCTTATTTTCTTGTAGTGCGTAATATCTAGCCTGGACATTTTTTCATCCTTCTGCGCCCCTGCCTGCCATATATGTTTTCCAAGCACCTTCCTGCAGCTGTATAATAAAATGTGCGTTGCTGTATGATTTTTCATCAGCCTGTACCTTCTTTCCCAGTCAATTTTACCGTGTACATTTCTGCAATCTATTTTACCGTTTATGTAGTGTACAACCACATCACCAAATTTCTTCACATCCTTTACCTTGAAGGATTTACCATTACAGATGATCTCGCCTGTATCACCTGGCTGTCCCCCACCCTCTGGGTAAAATGCAGTTTTATCGAGTATTACCATACCATCCTCTGAGTGCAAAACCTGGGCATCAAACTCCTTCATATAGGAGTCTTCATAGTAAAGTGCCCTTGTGGCTGGGAAATTAAATGTCTTCTGCTCCTCCATTTCAACTTCCTGCCTTTCGTGCCTTGATGCAACGAGTGATCTGAAATTCTCGGGGATTTTCAATTCTATGCCCATCTCCCTTGCCCTCTCTGCCACTGTTTCCGGCTGTATACCATGGGTATCGTATAATGTGATCAGATCTTCCAGAGAAATTTTATTTTCCCTGATCATCCTGTCAACTATCTGTCTTCCCCTTTCCATTGTTTCCCTGTACCTATCATATTCAACCTTCATTATATCCAGTATAACAGGAAGCATCTGCTCGTCCAGCTGCTTTGAGAATTTCACGAACTGGAATTTTATTATTTCCTCCATGCTCCCCTGTAATCCTAGGTCTTCGAGAACCCTGAAGTACCTCCTAATCACCATTCTTGCAAGATAACCTGCCTTGCTGTTGGAAGGAACAGCACCGTCATTCAGCATGAAAACTATCGTCTTGTGTGATCCACGATAACATGAATTTTTCTCAGCAATTCTATAAATTCCAGTGATTTCCCATCAAGTTTCCTGGATAATTCTTCCATGAGTTTATCCTTGTCCTCGATGGAAATGAATGTTCTCACTATTTCATTATAATTTTCAGGCCTTTCAATCTTTAATAGAGAAAAGAGAAAATCCATGGTATCGCCGTAAATAGCATCGAAAACGGATGGTGAAGCGTTGGATGACCATACAAATCTTTCAAGACCATAACCCGTATCCACCACCTTCAGTGGCATGGGAACGAATCTTTTACCCTCTATCTCTATGGGACCTGCTTCATCCTCCTTGAATTCCATGAATACTAGAGTTGCAAGCTCAAGCCCTGCAACTATCACCTCCACAGCATATCCACCGTTACCCCCGCCTATCCATGGCTTTTCCTTGAATGTTACGAGATCAGGATTCACGCCCAGTGTTTCCAGGAATTCAAGGGAATACTCCACAGTTTTATCCTTCCAGTATTTGAAATCATCAGGATAATTGAATGCATGGTGCCCGAGCATGACAAAGCTCGTCAAATGTCTCCCTGTCTTTCCAACATCGTCAATGTCCACCATCCTTATGCATGGTTGTGGTACAACAAGGGGATTCGCAGGGGGTGGAACCTGACCAGATGTAACATGAGGCTGGAAATCGTATATGGAAGCGTTAACGAGGAAAACATCTTTCCTCCACCTAGGTACCACTGGATATCTATTTATTATTTTATGCCCCCTCTCCTCAAAGAATTTGAGGAAATAATCCATCATTTCGTAAAAATTCATTTTTTTATCCATAACTGGATTTCCTATGAATGT
>CAYSIM010000051.1:0-5297 GCA_964431165.1 uncultured Thermoplasmatales archaeon
TGGAGTAAAATGAGAGGCACCTCAGGATTCCTGAGGTCCACCTTCCCCTTTATTCTGGATCCTGCTATTTTTTCCATCTCCCTTGAATTTTTTTCATCTTCCATCATTTCTCTGTACCTTACTGAAAATGTTTTACCATTCAGGTCAAGGTCAATTTCATCAACATCCCAATATTCACCCAGCAATAGACCACCTTCCCTCACCATGGCCGCCCTGGAGAATAGCTCTGTTTTCCCATTTTTTTCTATGAATGCAACATTCTTCTCCCTCACAAGGGAGAAATTTTCACCCTCAGATTCGAGAATTGCATTCACCTCGGCTATTGGAATTTGCTCATGCTCCTTGGAGAGCAAAGCGATGTATTTCATTCCCAGGCAAGCGCGCAGACAACGTATTTATCTTCTATTCTTATGAAGTTCTTGCATTTCTTGCACTCCTTTACAGGTATTATATCCTTGTAGAGGGGGCAGTATACCTCGTTCTCCCTAATCTCCCTGTATTTCGGGGCAAGAATGTCCTTGTGCGGTTCCATTAAAAACACCTTGAAATGATTAGAAAAAAGATGATTAATAAATTTTTCCCATAAGGGAAAATGCATTCTTAAGCGTCTGTTCTATGATAAGCGTGGTTGTGACACTGCCCACTCCACCAGGAACAGGCGTTATCATGGCTACCCTATTTACAAGTGAATTGAAATCCGCATCACCCACAATTTTACCCTCAACAGAATTTATGCCCACATCTATGACAACAGCATTCTCATTTACCATATTCTCTTTGAGGAAGTTGGGCCTGCCCACAGCAACTACCAAAATGTCGGATCTCTTTGTTATATCATCAATGTTCCTCGTCTTGCTGTGGCATATGGTTACGGTTGCATCCCTGTTCAGGAATAGCATGGCAAGTGGTTTCCCTACCACGGGTGTCCTGTTTATTATGCAAACATTTTTAGAGGCAATGGGTACATTGTATTCTTCCAGTATCCTTATCACCGCCCTGGGTGTTGATGGTGCATGAGCCTCTATACCAAGCATCAACATACCTAGATTCCCCGGATTCTGGCCGTCCACATCCTTTTCAGGGTCAATTCCTGAAAGTACGATCTCCTTTTTAAGATGCTTTGGCAGGGGCATTTCCACCATTATACCGTGTACGTCCTTTCTTGAGGAAAGTTGTGAAAGAAGGTCGAGAATATCTTTTTCCTTGGAATTTTCTTCAAGGAAATGAATTTCACCATCCATCTCCAGTTTTTTTAGGGAATTTATCTTTGACCTGGCGTATATTTTAGATGCCTCATCATTTCCCACAAGGATTGTATGTAAAGAGGCCTTCATACCGTATTTATCGCTGAATTCCTTTGCCCTTTCTTTAATACCAGCCTCAATTTTTTTGGCAAGTGCCTTACCATCAAGGATCATATTCCACAGTATTCCAAAAAGGTATATTAAAGTATCAAAATTTTTTTAATTCACCTTATCCATGGGGATGTATGCTTTCGGATGCCACCATAATTGAAATGCTCAAGAATGGAAAATTGCAGATAAAGGATTTTGATGAAAATTGCCTCACACCAAACGGTTACGATGCAAGGGTGGATGAAATTTACATAGAATCATCCAACAATGGAATCATAGGTGCAAAAAAGTTTTTCATCGTTTCCACAATGGAATATTTCGTCTTTCCAGATGATATCTACGGACAGATATGGCTCAGGACCTCCTGGGCAAGGAAGGGCATTCTTATCTCAGCAGGCCTGATAGATGCAGGTTTTGAGGGAAAGCTGAACATCATGTCATTCAATTCATCTGAGAAGGAGATAGAAATAAAAAGAGGGGAGAGGTACGCCCAAATAATCTTCATGAGGATGGACAGGCCAGCTGAAAAGTCATACAGGAAAAGGTCAGGCCACTACTTCGGCCAGCGTGGAATAATCCGATAGTATTATATACGGTTAATATTTTACATCCAGAGAATGAAGAAGGTGGTAGTGCTCATAGCAGTGTTATTAACGTTAATACCCTTCATGGCAGTGGCGGGTGCACAGAATGAGGTAACATATCCTTCCATAACTGTACATTTTTTAAATGGAACAAATAGCACAATAACGAACAGCATATGGAAGGATCTCATATTCCCCATACTTTTCTCAAAAACAATTTCAAAATACAACTGGAGCAACGATCCACAGGCAAAGTATGTATTCTTCACATATGACCTTGCGGGTTTGAATCCATTCGGGGTGCAGTTTGTCTTTGCCCTCGAGAAATACACCAACATTTCATACTATTCTGTTACGGAAGCCCTTCTCTACGTCAGGGATCTTCCATCCATGCATCCTGGTTATACCAACGGTCAGTGCCTTGATATGGGCGTATTACCCGGATTTCCAAACAGTCCAATGAAATCACCACAGGTGCCATTTTATTTATCAATACCCTTCATTGTTCTTATAATCCTCATTGCAAGCGTTTTCATAATGTACTATGTTTTCAATAAAATATGATAAAGATATTCATAATCCACATGAACGATGATGATCCTAAGAAATGCACGGCAAAGAAAATGGAAAGGTTCGGTCTTGCAAAGATAATTTCTCCCGTAAAAAGGCCCAGGGGCATAATACTATCACCCTTTTCAGATGAAATCCTTTCCCCTGAAGATAAGAATGATGCACTCCTTTGGGGAATATTTGCCATAGACATATCATGGAAGCATGCTGAGGATTTTTTTCTTAATCTAAAGGGAAAAAAGAGAAGGTTGCCCTTCCTTGTACCTGGTAATCCTGTAAACTTTGGCCATCCAGGCCAGCTCTCCACGGCAGAAGCAGTTTCAGCAGCACTCTACATCCTTGGCGAAAAGGAACAGGCAATTCACATAATGGAAAAATTTGGATGGGGGCACACATTCCTGGAGATGAACAGGGATCTCCTCGATTTTTATTCATCCTCAGGCAAGGAGCAGATAATTGCGATGGACAGGAACATGCAACATTTTTAAATACACACAAAATAATACCTAATGCGATGGAGAAGATCACGCTGAGAACACGCATACTCATTTATCTTGCTGATTACTGGAAATACAGGGACAGGTACCAGTATCCCATAGAGATAACCCAGGAGGGTATTTCAAAGGCTGTGGGGATTACAGTTTCACATGTTCCAAGGGAATTAGACATTCTTATGAAAAATAGGCTGGTGGAGGAGATAAAGGGACGTGTTTCCGGCAAGGACAAGAGGGTGAATGTGTATTTCCTCACACCCGAAGGTATACTTGAGGTGGAGAAGATTAAGAGGTCACTTGCAAACGAGCACGTTCATTTCAACGGTAAAAAATGCAGGGTATACGATCTTGTTGAGATAAAGCGTGAAATCTCCTGGCTTGAGGCTCTAAATCTACTTTTGAATGAAACAAAGGTGATGAAGGAAAAGAAGATATACATTGAGGGTAATTTTGAAAATAATGTTCTTGACAGGAAGGATGAACTTGATTTCATGAACGCATGGATGAAATCATCATCACCATTCCTTTCAATCATAGCACCACAGGGCATGGGAAAAACATCACTCATTGGTAAATTCATCACAGGCCTGAAGGGTATGGAGATCCTAATGGTGCAGATGAACATGCAGATGAACATAGAGGCCTTGAGGGAAAAGGTGGAGAAGGTGATGGGCGTTGAGTTCGAACACTTCATGAGGGAAAGGAACTCTCTGACAATACTGGATAACTACTACCTCGTGGATGATTCGATAGTTGATTACCTTCAGAAACTTGTGGATGAGAAGAAGAGGGGGAAGATGATAATATCCATGAGGGAGGAAACACCCTCCTATAATAGATTTTACAAATTAGAGGACATTTCATCAGGAAGGGTGATGGAACTGAGGCTTAAAGGCCTGCCATTTGAATATGTTGGTAAATTCCTGGAAATAGAGGATGGGAATAAAATAAAAATCATATACCAGATGAGTGGTGGAAAGCCCTCCATACTCAAGGCCTTGAAGCAGAAGGATGAGGAGGGGATACTGAAAAATTCACAGCTCACCCCTGAACAGGCAAAATTCCTCATAGACCTGCTGAAATGATCATAGTATAGGTAGGAGATTCTTAATCTCCCATTCAGTTACCTCTGCCCTGTACATGTCCACTTCCTTTTTCTTCACTATGTAGAAATGCCTGAATATATGATCACCAAGTGTTTCCCTCATTAATTCACTGTTCCTGAATATTTCAAGTGCCTCGCCCAGGCTACCGGGAAGGCTCTCAATGCCCAGTTCCTGCCTCTCCTTTTCAGTGAGATGGTAAATATCCCTTTCCACGGGGTCGGGCGGCATGATCCTATTTTTTATGCCATCAAGACCGGCAGCAAGCATGACTGAAAACTGTAGATATGGATTACCTGCGGGATCAGGGTTCCTCATCTCCAGCCTTGTCTTTATACCCCTTCCCTGGGGTATCCTTATGAGTGCGCTCCTGTTCATGTTGGCCCAGGAAATGTAAACGGGTGCTTCGAACCCTGGAACAAGCCTCTTGTAGGAATTCACGGATGAATTGAGAATTGCAGACATCTCCTTTGCATGTTTTAAAAGACCACCTATGAAATAGAGGGCAGTATCGCTAAGCTGATACTTTCCATCTGGATCGTAGAAGAAATTCTTTCTCTGATCAGATGTCATGAGGCTCTGGTGCGTGTGCATCCCTGAACCATTTACGCCGAATATTGGTTTTGGCATGAATGATGCAAAAAGTCCGTGCTTGAGTGCCACTGTTTTTATAAGGGCCTTGAGAGTCATGATCCTGTCAGCCATCTTCAGGGCCTCTGCAAACCTCAGATCAATCTCATGCTGCCCTGGGGATACCTCATGATGGGAAGCCTCCGGATCGTAGCCCATCATGTCCAGGTACATGAGAATTTCCTTCTTTATTGCCTCAGCCTTGTCCACGGGCGTATAATCGAAATATCCACCCCTGTCGTTTGGTACAGGAACAGGAAAACCCTTCTCGTCCAGTTCAAAGAGGAAGAATTCGAATTCCGGGCCCGTGAAATATTGATAGCCCATTTCGTTTGCCCTTTTCACCATTTTCTTCAGAATCTGCCTTGGATTTCCAGGGAATGGTTCGCCATTTGAACTGTAGGCATCGCATATTATCCTTGCAGTTTTTGCATTTCCATCATACCAGGGTAGAATCTGGAATGTGGAAAGATCTGGCATTGCCCTCATGTCCGATTCCTCTATGGTTGCGTATCCAACAATACTTGATCCATCAAATATGACACCATCATCCATGGCCTT
>CAYSIM010000051.1:5307-8363 GCA_964431165.1 uncultured Thermoplasmatales archaeon
AGGATATAAAAACCTTGTTGAACTTGCTTGAGGGTATTATTACAGTCTTCACATTACCTATAATATCCGTGAACTGCATCTGCAGGAATTTCACATTCTCCTTCTCAATAATTTTCAGAACATCTTCCCTTTCCATGCTTTAATTTAATCTAAAAAGTGTATTAAAAATTATTGGGTGGAAAATGAAACATTTTTCACATAATCTTCAAAATAATCCCCCAGTATTTTCCTCAGCCTCTCCTCCCTCCTTTCCATGTATTCCTGCCTTAATATACCAAATATGTACCAGTCGTAGTATTTACCTGCCACCATTACAGAATTTCTCAATTTTCCCTCGAGTAAGAGGCCATTTTCTTCCAGGGTTTTATGAGCCCTTTTGTTGTAACTGGCGCTCCATGCTTCCACCCTCTCGTATCCAAGGAAATAGAAAAGTATTTCAAGTAATCCAAGCGTGGATATTTTCCCCAATCCAGAATTCCAGTACTCCCTTTTCAGGTAGAGGCCTATGCCAGCCCTTTTCATAGGTCCTGGATTTTCGTATATGGAGGCTATGCCCGCATTTTTTTCATTGTATACAACAACGAGCCTTCTCCTCTGCCCTTTTTTTATGTCCTCCTCAAATTCGTTCACCACTTCTTCCATACTCCTGAAATTTATGGGCATTCCCCTGGAGTAGTAAGTTCCAAGGAAATCGTTCTCCAGCTCATGCACTAGGGATAAATCCTCCCTCTCCAGGGGCCTCAGCGTGACAGGTCCTATTTTGAACATAACTATCCGCTCTGCTGTTTACCGTATGCCTTGGAGAATTCCTCCTGAATCTCTTTGTACTTATCCTCCAGCATCTTCTGCTGCTTTTCGAGTGTTCTTATTCTAACCTCAAGCGTCTCCTTCTCTTCCTCAAGTTCTTTTTTCAGGGCTTCCACATCTTTCACCGGTACAAGAATTGAGCCAACACTCTTGAAAACGCCAGTTCCCTGCTCAAGTTTACCCAGTTCCTCAAGCGTCTTGGTTATCTCCTTCACCTTCAAATCAAACTGATACCTCTGGGATATTACGCTTTCCAGCTGCTGCTGTATGTTCTGCGCCTGCTTCAATTTCTCCTGCAGATATGGGGTTAAATTGAGGTCCATTCATACCATCTCCAGTATCTCCATTGCTAGATTAATCCATCTCATATATGAGCTTATTGCTGCCCTAAGTGCATTAAAATCTGTTGCTTTTATTGCAATCTCTATGCCACCTTCTGAACAATTTATTTCCACCTCAGTCCTTGGAATATTCCTTTTTCCCTCAACTGAAAGTGAATTGCATAGGACCTCTGGATCCTTCACATCAAGGGAAATTTTTGCCTCATTGCAGTAATTCATTTCTTCAGCTTCTCCACAAGTTTTGGAACGATGGAATAAAGATCGCCAACTATGCCGTAATCGCATTCGTTGAAAATAGGTGCATTCTTGTCCTTGTTGATGGCAACCACAGTTTTAGAGCCCCTCATTCCAGCAATGTGCTGCACCTGCCCCGATATGCCCACTGCCACGTATATTTTTGGCTTAACCCTCTTTCCTGATAGACCCACCTGCCTTTCCTCGCTGAGCCAGTGGTAATCCAGGCACACGGGCCTGGAACCGCCAACTTCTCCGTGGAGTACATCCGCCAGCTGCTGTATTACAGCAAGACCTTCCTTCTTGCCTATTCCCCTTCCAGCTGAAACTATTATGTCCGCCTTCTCAAGGTTAACGCTTCCCTTTGGTTTCTCTATCTTTTCCAGTATCCTTACCCTTGATTGCTCATCCATCGCTAGAGATGATTCAGGCGTTTTTGAATCCACCTGCACAGGGTCCACAAGGCCTGGGAGAAATGTGAATATTTTCGCTTTAGATTCTTCCCTTATTACAGTTTTTCCACCAAAGAAGAATCTCTCCGTTATGAAATTCTCACCATTGAGCTCGAGCTTCATTATTTCCGTTATTGCCTCCAGGTGAAGTATTTCAGAAAGCATAGATGCAACTTCTCTCCCTATCACGGATGATCCTATGGCTATGAAATCGTAGCCATTTTCCTTAAATTTTTTGGCAAGTAGAGAAGAAATATTATCCGAATATATTGAATCACCCTTTATCCTGAAAAGATTCTTCGCACCGTAAGAATCAAGGGGCATATCGGACGTTGTGTATATGTCAACCTCGAATCTATCCCTGAGAATTGTGGCAAGCTGTGCAGCAAGTTCACCCTTCTCTGAAAATACAATCGCCCTCATTTTACCTCACTCCTCAGGAATTTTGCTACCTCCTCAACACCCTTGTCCACATCCTCGAAAATTATTCTCTTCCTGTCACTCTTTGGCGCCTTATTTGACATCACCCTTTTAGTTGTTGTCACGGACACCTGCATCTCCTCTATCTTCATGGGTTTCCTTCCGGCGGCCATTATCTGTATTAATGGTGGAAGTCTTGGTTCGTTAATCTCCTGCTCCACCGTTACGAGGGCAGGTAGATTTGACTCAACTATGAAGTTCATCTCCTCCTGGCTCCTGGTTATCCTTGCCCTGTTTTCCTGAATCTCTAGCTTTATGGCATTACCAAGCATGGGTATGCCCAGTTTCATGGCAACTTTACCAGGCACAAGACCAGTATAACTGTCAGCGCTTGCATTACCCATGATAATTATGTCGTATTTCAGTGTTGAAATCTTCTTCGCCAATATTTCACTGGTGAGTTCAGGGTTATTTTCCCTGTAACCCTTTATTATTATGCCCTCATCAACACCCATGGCAAGAGCCTCCTTCATGGCAAGTGTTGCCTGGTCACCGCCGAAGGTGATACCTATCACCTTTCCTCCATGCTTTTCCTTTATTCTCACTGCCTCCTCTATTGCATTCTTGCTCAGGTCTTCTAGCCTGTATGGAAGATTCCTTGTAATGGGCTCCTGTGTTCCCTCATCTATCTTCATCTGGTCAATGTCCAGAATCTGCTTGAAACATACAATTATATTATACATTTTATTCAATCCTCCTTAAATTTTTCTTATACCTTTCCGTGAAGGAAACGTAAATTTTT
>CAYSIM010000052.1:0-4333 GCA_964431165.1 uncultured Thermoplasmatales archaeon
AACTTAAGGAAAAACATAATATAATTGGTGATGTGCGCGGTGTGGGTCTTTTCATAGGAATAGAACTTGTAAAGGATGAGAAGAAAAAACCTGCCACCGAAGAAACAGAATACATTATTCAGAGTGCATTTGAAAAGGGTGTTATTTTCGATGTTTCGATGCCACAGATACTGAAGGATGAATTTACATTCAGGAATGTGCTGAAGATAAAACCACCTTTGATAATAAATGAGGAAGAGGCGGATAAGGCGTTGGAAGTTCTTGAGGAATGCCTGAAAGAGGTGGAATCAGGATTATGAATGCTGTTTTAGCCTTTGATATAGGTACGAGCAAGATAAAGGCGGGAATATACGGTGAAAACGGTGAAAAACTTGGTGAATCCAGAAGGGACATGGAAATAATATTCCCCAGGAATGGATGGGCGGAACAAGATCCTGAACACTGGATCCATGTGATGGAAGAAATTGGATCAAGGCTAATGAAAATAGAGGTGCCGGATGCCATTGGCATAACGGGTCAGATGATAGGTTTAGTTCCTGTAGATATGCACTTCAATCCACTTTGCAATGCGATAATCTGGCTTGATTCAAGGGCAAATCACGAAGCGGAGGAAATACTCGAAAAAATACCATTGATGGATTTCCTTGAAATTACAGGAGGCATACCATCTGGAAAGGATGTTGTTGCAAAAATACTCTGGCTTAAGAAAAATAGGCCTGAAATTTTTGAAAAGACTGTTTATTTTCTTGATGTGAAAGATTTTCTCATAGCCAGGTTAACAGGTAAAGCTGTAACCGATATAAGTACTGCAAATGTGAGGGGGCTGATCGATATAAGGAAAAGGGATTATTCCGATGATATTCTTGAGATTATGGGCATATCAAGGGAAAGGTTGCCAGAAATTATGGATGCAAAGGAAATTGTGGGTAAAGGAAATGGTCTTTTCAAGAATATGGATGTGGTGAACGGTAGCGGTGATGCATTTATTACACCTTTCGGTGCAGGCGCAGTTGCTGATGGGAAGGAACATCGGGCTGGGCAAGTACGCATACAGGGGAATACCTAATAAATGAGGAAAGGGGTATAGGTAGCGTTCTTTCCATTATCCCAGAAAAATGGCTGTTCATATCCGAATCTGAGAGTGCAGGATCCTGCCTTGACTGGTTCATGGAAAATTTGGGCATATCTGATGATTATGAAACAGTTGACAATTATTGTAGGGAATCACCTCCAGGATCTAAGAAACTGATATTCCTTCCCTGGCTTTATGGCGAGGGATCGCCAATTCTTGACACTTATGCAAGGGGTGGATTTATAAATCTTAGCTTATCGCACACAGTAAAGGATATGACGAGATCCATATTTGAGGGCGTTGCCATGAACACGAGATGGATGCTCTCCGGTATTTCAGAATCTGGCATAGAGCTAAAGGAAATAAATGCTGTTGGAGGTGGTGCAAAGAGCGATGCATGGATGCAAATACTTAGCGATGTAACAGGATTAAGGGTAAAACGTATGGAAGATCCTCAGAATGCCACAATGAAGGGTATTGCACTTTTGTCCCTCCTTGCAATGGGAAAAATAAAAAATTATGAGGAAACGGAAAAATTTGTGACCATAAGCAGGGAGTTTGAGCCGGATGAGAATAATATGGGTATTTATGATGAAATTTTCGACAATTTCAAGGCAATCTACGATGCCCTGAAAGGAATTTTTGAAAATCTAAATGGAAGAGGTGATTGAAGTATGGAAAATCTTGAAAAAATATATGGAAAGGAAGAACTTGTGAAGAAGCTCTCCGACCCGGAATCGATACCGGAGGGCATTGAAAGGGAAAAATACGTCATAGGCACATACCTTCTCATAACGAAGAGAAACTGGAGGGTAAGGGAACTTTCCAGGGCACTGGCAATTGAGCAGTCAACAGGTACCTGGCTTCCTGTACCTGGAGAAACACCAGAGGTGAGGATGAGATCAGTGGCCAAGGTAGTGGGCATTTATGAAATACCTGACTATGAAGTGGAAGTGCCGGAGGAAATTAAGGAAAGGCAATACGTTGTAAGGATTGCATTCCCCTTCATAAACTTTGGAAAACAGATACCCATGATGCTATCCACGGTGGTAGGTAACATATCACTCGCAGGAAAAATAAAGGTACTTGACATAGAATTCCCTGAAGAATATGTGAATGGATTCAAGGGACCAAAATTCGGCATAGGTGGTGTGAGAAATATTCTAAATGTGAAGAACAGGCCATTATTGCTAAATATGATAAAGCCGTGCACAGGTTTTCCTCCAGATGTGGGTGCCCAGTATTTCTATGAGGCTGCAAGGGGTGGCGTTGACATAATAAAAGATGATGAGTTACTTGCAGATGCAGAATTTAACAGGATTGAGGAAAGGGTAGTGAAATACATGGAGGCAGCTGATAGAGCAAATTCTGAAAAGGGTGAAAAGACACTTTATACCGTAAATATAACTGATAAATATCCCAGGATAATAGAGAATGCGGAGAAGGCAATAGAATTGGGGGCAAATGCACTCATGGTCAATGTTTTCACAGCAGGATTTCCTGCATTACAACAGCTTGCAGAGGATCCTTCCATAAACGTACCCATACTTGCACATATGGATTTTGCAGGGACAATGTACCAGGCACCGGAATACGGCATAACATCTCCACTTCTTATGGGAAAGCTAACTAGACTTTCGGGCGCGGATATGATGATATTCCCTGCACCTTATGGCAAGGCATTCTACCTGAGGGAAAAGGCTATCAGGACGGGTAGATCTTTGACTGACATATTTTATCATCTAAAGCCCACATTTCCAGCACCAAGCGGTGGTATAGCCCATCCAATGGAACCCGATATTATCCAGGGTTTTGGCGTGGATGTAATAATTGCAGCGGGTGGTGCCATACATGGACATTCAAGGGGTCCTGCCGCAGGCGCAAAGGCCTTCAGGTACATCATAGATGCCATTATGCAGGGAAAAACACTTGAACAGGCAGAGGAAGAAAGTGAGGAGGTACGTGTGGCCATAGAGGATATGATGAATTCCATTAGAGAATTGAGAAAAATTGTTGGAGAATAGGAGGTGATAAAAATATGGTGAGTGTTCCTTCGTTCATATTGAAAAAGCTGTATGTGAAAGGGAGTTTGAAAAATACGGTAAACGGATTTACATTCGAGCTAAAGAACACGCTTGCAGAAGCTACGGTGGTGTCACCGGTGAAATTAATTCTTGATGGAAAAGAAATTGATGCAAAGAACATTACACTGAATACGGGGAAGGAAGATTTCCCTTCCATGGATATTTCACAGTCTAAGCCTCTTAAATTCATAGTAGGCACTTCAATTCTTATTAAGGTTACAGGAAATCCTCTCACTCCCGGACAGCACAAAATAGATATAAAAACGATGAGTAAGGAATTCGGGGAACTTTCCTTCCAGATACAGGATAACGTTTTATGAAAAAGAATTACCTGAGATGGCTCATATTCTCTTCTTACATACTTCTAGTGGCACTTAACCAATTGCTATGGATCAATTTTGTCACCATTTCGGATGTTGTATCAAAGATCTATAATGTGAATTCATTCTATGTTGGCCTACTGGCCATAATTTTTCCCGTTATTTACGTTATTATCTCCATACCAACGGGTATTTTCATAGATAAAAGGGGTTACAAATTAAGTCTACTGATAGGATCCCTTGTAATGGCCATATTCACGTTCGTGAGGACCCTTGGAAATGATTATTCATTCCTTCTGATTGGACAGATAGGAATTGCCTTTGCGCAGCCTTTCATAAACAACAGTGTTTCAAAGCTCGCCAACTCAGAATTTCCACCCGACAAAGTACCCTTAATAATAGGCCTAGGATCACTTGCAATTTTCCTGGGTGTTGGCGCGGGTATGGTTTTACCATCGATACTTTATCAGTACATTGGATTCCAGAAAATGATGTTCTGGACAGCAATAGCTTCGCTGCTTTTCTTTATCTTGTACATCATTTCCATAATACCATCGGGTCTTTCAGAAGAGAAGGGTGAATCAAAGGCGATTTCATTCGCAAGGATGATCAGGATCAGGGATTTACTCATATTTTCATCTGTTACATTCGTTGGCATGGGTGTATTCAACGGTATACTTACCTGGATACAGCCTATACTTGGTCATCTTAAGATAAGTGATGTGGAAGTTGGTATAGATGGCCTTATTTTTGTCATTGGCGGTATGCTGGGCAGTATTGTAATACCGGCACTGGTGACAATCTATGGTAAAAGGAAAATTTTCATACTCCTTGCATTCTTCATTTCCGTTCCCATA
>CAYSIM010000052.1:4465-4936 GCA_964431165.1 uncultured Thermoplasmatales archaeon
TCAGCTACTTCATTCCTATGGTTCCTTGGACAGATAGGAGGATTCATTATACCCTTGACAATGAATCCACTCGGGTCTATTTCACCCGATGGCACCTATCTCTATGCTATGGTATTTTCAGCTATTCTTTTTATAATACTTATACCCTTTATGTTAAGTGTAAAGGAAACTCAGAAAATTATCTCCCCTGGCAGTGTTTCCCAATAATGATCGAAGAGCCTGTTAATCCAGGCAACACCCTTTTCATTTTTTGCATAGAAGGTAATGCCGTAGTCAATCTCTCCACTTATAAAAGGTAGGTTGAATTCCGCAGTTTTACCATCTGCGAGAATTACCATATCCACATGGTCCACTATTTTCACCTTGAGATTTCTGCCACTTAAGCCTTCGATCAATGAACGGAATTCATTCTTTACCTGCTTTGGTGCAATTATCTTTATCCTTGCATTTTTTTCCAGCAATTTTTTCACT
>CAYSIM010000052.1:4946-8149 GCA_964431165.1 uncultured Thermoplasmatales archaeon
GTAGTATTTCCCTTGTCATTATATTTTCATAGGATTCTGCAGTCTTCAATCTTTCCACTGTCAGGTTGAATCCATCAATCGTTCCCTTTACAAGTTCCACTTCCTCAAGATCTCCGAGAAGTACCTGGAACTCTCTGGGAAGAAAGGACAGATCATGATCCTTAAAAATGAAGCTGTATTTTTCAAGAAATACCATATTTTTCAAATGAAGTAAAAGTATTTTTCCAACGGGTGAAAGCTCGTATTTGTTTTTACCATTTCTGGAAACCATGTTTGATGATATGAGCCTTTTCAAATTCCTGTAAATTTCAGGTTTTGGCAAGTTTATTTTTGAGGATATATCGTTCAAGGAAAGCGTTTTTCCCTGCAGAATATTTAGAATCTCTATTCTATTATCATTGGACAGTTCGAAAAATACCTCTGATAATTTAATCTTGTTCATCTTTAATTAGTTATCTTTTATTTATATTAAAAAACTTTTCCTGGAAAAATTATTAATTTGAAAAATAACTTACATGCATGGAATTTCAATCTCCTATGGAATTTATAAATTATGTGTGCAGTGAATTTGGACCAAGGATTTCGGGAAGTGGTGGAGAATACAGGGCTGGTGAATTCATATATCAAGAAATGAAAAAATTTGCTGATGAGGTGGAAAAGGAATTTTACATTAGCCATCCTGCAGGTTTCCTTGATTTCATATGGTTTACTGTTGCTTTTTATATTCTTGGTGTGTTATTATACTTTTTCGGTATATTTATCCTTGTTCCTTTTTTCATATTCCTTGCACTTTTAATCTACATAATACAGCAGAATTTACTCTTGGAAATTGTGGATATTTTTTTCCCATCGGTTAAAGAATTCCATGTGATCGGAAAAATAAAACCTAGAAAGGAGGCAAAAAATCTTGTTTTACTCTCGGCACACTATGATTCCGCATATGAGTTTCCAATCCTTGGAAGGTACAGGAAAAAGGGATTGCAATTCCTTAATATCACCGTATACGTGGCCATTATTACATTTATTCTAAGTATATTGAGGATCTTCTTTAATTATGCAGTAATAGATTATTTGCAATATTTTCTTCTCACCGTTGGATCTTTTTTAATTTTAGTCATGGGTTTAGGATTGAGATCAAGGGAGGGGGTAATCGGGGCCAACGATGACCTGGCAGCTGTTGCATCTATAATATGGGCAGGGAAGGCACTTCATGAGGAAAGGCCAGAGAATACGGAAGTATGGATACTTGCCGTTGCTGGAGAAGAGCATATGAGGGGAACCAAAAGATTTGTAAAAAATCATTTGAAGGAATTGAAAGAGAGAAAAGCACTTGATTTTAACCTTGAAACACCCTCCGGTGATTATTTTTTAATTACAACGGGTGAAAAAATGTTTTTATCGAAGCATTCAAAAAAATGCGTTGAAATATTTGAAAAATCGGCCAGTATGGCAAATGTTGAATATAAAATTGGAGAACTACCGTTTCTTGGTAGTGATGCATCAAATTTTTCAAGGAATGGCATAGATTCTTCCACATTATTCGGGCTGTGCAAAAATGATGATATGCCCTGTTTCTGGCATGTGAAAGAGGATACTCCAGAAAAACTTAAACATGAAATGATTGATAAATCAATAGAAATTCTTTTGAATGCAGTGAAAATTGTTGATAAAGGTTGAAATTGTTTAAGGAACCATGAATTCAATCCTTTTTTTGTTGAGGGAAATCTTTAAAGGCGTTTTTCCCACCACCTCACCATCCATCTCAACAAGGATGTCCTTTGTTTCAACCATTATCTGGGAAGCTGTAAAATCGTGTGAATATCCTTTTTTTATGTATTCACCTGTTATGAGGCTCCTCAACTGTATAAGAGAACCTATTTTTGAAAAGGGTTTTAGCACATGTACATCCAGAATACCATCGTCTGGAACGGAGTTGGGGGATGCAAGCATTCCTCCACCAAAATACCTACCATTGGCTATGATTGTCTCTATCGTATACAAATCTGTGTGAAATGAATCCAATGAAATCTTGAGCTGATATTTTTTCATCCTTGAGAGCGTGGAAAAAATGCCCATTAAAAATGAGTACCTTCCCAGACCTTTATGTTTATTTACGTAGTTCATTACCTCCGCACCAAAACCTATTTCAAGTATGTTTATGAAATACCTGCTTCTAGAATCTTCCTGAAAGTAAACAGATGGTAAGTCTACTTCAATCCTCTTATTAATTTTTAAAGCCAAGAGAAAATCCTCCAGAGTCCTGATACCTAAAGTTTTACCGAAATCCGATCCTGTTCCGAATGGGATTAAGGAAATGGCCTTTTTTGAACCTGCAATACCATTAACCACCTCATTCAATGTTCCGTCACCACCAACCGAAACAATGAGATCATAATCCTCACTGCATACATTCCTGGCAATTTCAGTTGCATGCCCGGGATACCGGGTCATTTCATAATTCTGTTCACCCAATTCGTCGAAAATTCTTTTCCTATTTTTCTCCCAGTGTTCAAGCGTTTTACCATTACCCGCCACAGGATTTATTATGAAAAATATTTTCATATGAATCACTTTATTATACCAGGGTTGAGCATATTGTCGGGATCAAAATATTCCTTGAGCTTTTTTATGCTATTATAGAATTCACCTTTGTATTTTTTAAGATCCTGGGAAAGGTATGTTCCTATTCCGTGATGATGCGAAATAGAGCCACCGGATTCGAGTATACTTTTTATCACATTATCCCTCAGGATCTTCAGGTATTTTTCCCTCTCATTACTTGAATAAAAAAGAAATGTGAAGTAAAGGGCTGTGCCAGTTAAATATTCATGGGATGCATGGCACATTATCAAACCACCTATCCCAATCCTTTCCACTGTTTCATTGAATGATGCTGTAACATTCCTGTAAAGGCTGTAGGCATTTCCCCATGTGGTGGATGTTTCTATAGTTTCTGCCACTATTCCATGCATCAGGAGTTCATTGTACATATATGGTCTATCAAATCTTGTTTTCTCCCACAACCTGGAAGGCATGGAACCCAGGGAAACACCCTTCATTTTTTCAATTCTCTCCTCGTTTAAAAGAATTAACAGTGAACCTTTCTCATAAACGTTCCTCAATTTGAGATATGCTCTGAAAATTTTTGTAAGTGCATTTTCATCTATGGCGAGCAGGGATAGCTTGGTTTCCGTTTCATCTGA
>CAYSIM010000053.1:0-960 GCA_964431165.1 uncultured Thermoplasmatales archaeon
TTCGGAATATGAGACGAGGATGAATGAAACTATCCTGAGGGATTTCAGGACCTACAGGAATGCTCCATATTTCCTTGAGAATCCCAGAATGTACAATGATTACACAAAGATGGCAAACAATCTTATGGAGAAGATAATCAAATCGAGTGATGAACCGAGGAAGAAGCTCTTCGATCTTCTGAAAAGTGAAACAGATCTATGGTCGCTTGTTAGCGATCTTATGAAGGGGGTGAGATCATTATGAAGGTGAGCATAGATGATAGGTTAGCTCTCCTAAAATATAAAGTGGACAGCTAGCCGCACATAGTTTTGAAGGATGAAAGGGTATGCGATACCTGCCAGGGTAAATTCTGCGTACACGTGTGTCCAGCATCATGCTACAAGGTAGAGAATAATAAAATAGTGTTCCACTACGAGGATTGTGTGGAATGCGGATCTTGTTTAATATCATGCGATAAGGAGAATATAGACTGGGATTATCCCAGGGGTACATTCGGCGTGAGCTTCAGGTGGGGCTGAAAAATCATTCCTTATTTATTTCATACCAGATGTGGTTTATCTCCTTCATTATTATTTTTTCCATGGCCAGCCTGCATGCATCTGGGGATCCTGGTATTGCAAAGATTATCCTGCCATCAAATATTCCTGCAATTGCCCTTGACATCATGGCTGTAACACCAATCTCCTGATAGCTGAGAAGCCTGAACATCTCTCCAAAACCTGGTAGAATCCTCAGGTAGGGTGTAAGTGCCTCAGGTGTTAAATCGTATTTACTTATTCCCGTACCACCGTTGAATATTATAACATCGCTTTTCTTTGAAAAATTTAAAAGAGTTTTTCTAATTTCAACCACATCGTCCTTTACCACCGTGTATTCCTTTACCTCATGACCATATTTTTTTATTATATCGATTATTATTTTACCAGATTCGTCAGTTTTCTCATTCCTCGTGGTACTCA
>CAYSIM010000053.1:1012-2747 GCA_964431165.1 uncultured Thermoplasmatales archaeon
TGTTCCTCCATACAGATCACCAGTTTTCCTTCAATTTTTGGAAGAGTTCATCCAGTGCCTGGCCCAGGACCTTTGTATCCGATGTAACGGGCATGAAGTTTGTATCTCCACACCATCTTGGAACTATGTGCACATGCACATGATCCCTTATTCCTGCACCCGCTGCAAGACCTATATTTACACCTATATTGAAACCCTCAGGATTCATGGTTTTTCTCAGTACTTCCATGCTCTTTTTAACCATGTTCACCATGGAAATTAATTCATTTTCATTTAAATCGTCCAGGGTACCCACATGCCTGACGGGGGCCACCATCAGATGTCCTGGGTTGTATGGAAATATGTTCATTATTACCAAGGAATATTCATCCTGATGTAATACATACCTATTTTCAGGTTCAAGGTGTGCCTTGCAGAATATACAACCCTCCTCATTCCTTGGTGATTCAATGTACCTGATTCTCCAGGGTGCGTAAAGAAAATCCATAAAAAGAGTAAGGAGGTAAAATTAATAAATTTAGCGAATTGAATCGAGTGAATTTTTCATTGCCATTTTTTCTAGTCTCTTTATCCTTTCCTCCGTGGGCGGATGTGTTGAAAAGAGATTGATTATGGATCTTCCCCTGAATGGGTTCACGATGAAAAGGCTTGCGGTGGAAGGATTTCCATTCTGCATAGGTTTTCTCTCTACATAACCTTCAATTTTCCTGAGTGCATTTGCAAGTGAAAGTGGTTTCTTTGTTATCCTTGCACTCATTTCATCCGCCTTGAATTCCCTCTGTCTTGAAATTGCAAGCTGTAGGAGCATCGCTCCAAAGGCTGCAAGCGCAAGGACTATAACGGCTATTATATCATTCTCCCTGTCCCTTGATGAAAATATGCTCTGGAATAAATAATATCTTGACATGAATGTAAGTGCACCAACGATCGTGGCTGCAACGGTCATGAGAAGCATATCCCTGTCCTTCACATGCCCCATCTCATGGCCTATCACAGCCTCTATCTCATCATCGTTCATTAGGTTCATGAGGCCCCTTGTTACAGCAACAACGGCATGCTTCTTATTCCTGCCCGTGGCGAATGCATTTGGTATATCCGTTTCAATTATTGCCACCCTGGGCATTGGAAGCTGTGCATTCTGGGCAACCCTCTTCACAATGGAATAAATCCTCGGATTATCATTCTCATTTATTATTCTGGCACCGTATGACCAGAGTACCATGGAAGAGCTGAAGAAATAGGTAAATAGATTCACGAGAAGCGCTATAATAAGAAAGAGGATGAGAGCGTCCACAGTATTTCCATAGAAATAGCCTATGATGTAACCTACAAGAAGGAATAGAGCTGTAAGCATAAGGAATAGGCCGAATGTTCTAAGTGTTGCGTTCATCGATGTGGAAGATTTACATTAAATATATAAAACTTACCTGGGAATCTTAAAAATGGTGTATGTATTTCAGGTAGCAATGAAGGCAAAGGAGATCAATATAGATAGGAATCTGTGCAAGGGCTGTTCAATATGCATACATGTATGCCCGAAGAAAACACTTGGAAATTCAGGGGATGTTAATGAATACGGTCTTTTCTATCCAAAGGTTTTAGATATAAACACATGCATTGTCTGCAGGTTATGCGAACTTTATTGCCCTGATTTTGCAATAGAGGTGGTGGAGGAATGATAAAGCAAGGTGAATATTTTGTTGAAGGTGACCTTGCCGCTGCCTACGGTGCAATT
>CAYSIM010000053.1:2806-7116 GCA_964431165.1 uncultured Thermoplasmatales archaeon
ATTACTTCCAAGGGTGGGTGGAAAATTCCTGCAAATGGAGGATGAGATAGCAAGCATTTCCGCCATAATAGGTGCTTCCTGGGCAGGGATAAAGAGCATGACAGCCACATCAGGACCAGGTTTTTCCCTTATGCAGGAAAACATTGGCTATGCTGCCATGACTGAAACACCCATAGTGGTGGTGGATGTACAGAGGGCAGGTCCTTCCATAGGTCAGGCATCCAGACCTGCACAGGGTGATGTAATGCAGTCCAGATTCGGCTCCCACGGGGATTATGAAACAATCGTTCTTTCTCCCAACTCCGTCCAGGAGATGTTCGATCTTACGGTTAAAGCTTTCAATCTTGCTGAAAAATACAGGGTTCCTGTGATTATTCTTTCGGATGCAGATGTTGGTCACATGATGGAAAGGCTGATTGTTCCTGATCGTGTTGAAACTGTTGAAAGAAAAATTGCCAGGAATTTCCAGGAAACGATGCAGTACGGTCCTGATCTAGTTGCACCCATGGGTAGATTCGGCGATGGCCTCGAGCTCATGGTAACAGGTTCCACGCACAGGCCCGACGGTACAAGGGATACGGGTACACCGGAGGTACAGGAGAATTTGGTTAAGAGGCTTGTTAATAAAATCATACAGAACAGGGAAAGGATTGAGGAATGGGAGGAATTGTATACGGAGGATGCGGATATACTTGTCATATCCCACGGTGCATCATCAAGGCCCTCCAAGGGTGCGGTAATAAGGGCAAGAAAGGAGGGAATAAAGGTAGGATTTCTAAGGCCAAGGGTGCTCTGGCCATCACCTGAAAGAAGGATGAGGGAACTGGAAAAGAGGGTGAAATGGGTCATACTTCCAGAGATGTCCATGAGGGGTTACAGGATGGAGGTGGAGAGGATATTCAGGGAAAAGCTTTTACATTTTCCAAAGGTGAATGGTGTGGTTCCTACCGTGGATGAAATTGAATCCAGGATAAAGGAGGTGGTGAAATGATCACCGCCAGATACATAAGGGAAAATTATGTGAGGAAATTACCATCTGCATTCTGCCCTGGATGCGGTGATGGTGAGATATTAAATGCAATTGCCAGGGCAATCGATAATCTCAAGATTGACAGGAGGGAGGTGGCAGCAGTATCCGGTATAGGCTGTTCCGCCTGGATACCATCACCATACCTCAGGGTGGATTCCCTGCACACCACACACGGTAGGCCAATTGCCTTTGCCACGGGACTCAAGGTGGCAAATCCAAGGCTGAAGGTAATTGTTGTGAGCGGTGATGGTGATGCCACAGGTATAGGCGGAAATCATCTTTTACACGCAGCAAGATCCAACGTTGGCATAACTGTGATAATGGTCAATAACGGTCTTTACGCAATGACAGGGGGGCAGGTGGCTCCCACAACACCCCATGATGCAAAGACAGCCACAACACCTTACGGAAATCCCGCATTTTCCCTTGATACAGCAAGGGTGGTAGCGGCTGCAGGTGCCTCCTATGTTGCAAGATGGACCACCTGGCACCTTCCACAGCTTATAAAATCAATAGAAAAGGCGTTGAAGAAAAAGGGTTTCTCCTTCATAGAGGTTCTTTCACAATGCCCAACATATGAGGGAAGAATGCTAAATATGGATCATATACAGATGCTCGACTGGTTCAGGAAGAATTTCAGGGAGGATGCTGAGGGTATCTACAGGATAGGTGAATTTGTTGACATAGAAAAGGAGCTGACGGATGAGCTTGAAAAGATGATAGAGAGGGTGAAGGAATGATACAGATAAGGATAGGCGGCTGGGCAGGTCAGGGTGTCATATTAGCAGGTACTATACTGGCAGAAACATTCTCAAGGGTTTTGAGAAAAAATGTTGTCATGACAAGATCCTATACGGCAGCTGTCAGATCGGGCATTACCACTGCTGACATCATAGTCGATGATGAAGAGATCTACGATCTTGTTATAACAAGACCCAACGTAATGATCTTCATGTACCAGAAAACATTTGATAGGTATATGGAGCTTGCAAAGAAGAGCGATTATGTAATAATAGATTCAACACTTATAAAAAATGTTCCAGATGGCATGAAAAATATCCATGGAATAGAAGCATCACAGATGGCTGCAAATATCTCAAGCCCAAGGATTGCAAATATGGTTCTTCTGGGTTATTACGCAGGGATAACGGGCCATCTGGATATAAGGGATCTTGAAGAAACGGTCAGGAATACAGTTTCAAGGAAATTCATGGATGAAGATCTCAAGGCTATTGCTGCTGGCTTTTCCTTTTCTCCTCCATGAATTTTATGTATTCATCCTCATCAAATTCAAGTATGAATGAACCTACGTATCCGCAGCTGTTGCACCTGTACTTCTGCCCCTCTATCATACCAGCCTCGTAATAGATATCCTTGCTTCCGCATACTGGACATACGAGAAATTTCATACATTATAAGTAACATTTCAAGTATAAATATTATTTTTTCACCACATGTTTTACTGTGAAGAACAGACCTACTATTATGTTCATGTAAAAGACTATGAACCTCCATACAAGGATCACAACACCTATCACATCCTTCCTTATGAATGGACCGTAGAGCAGGGCCGCTATGAATTCCACAAGACCGCTACCACCGGGTGATATGGGTATGGTGGAGAGTAATACTATTACTATCTGTGCAAAAATGGAATAGATCCAGAGGGGATCCTGATGCATGGAGAGCAATATAACGGAGAAAATAACAAAATCTGAGATCCATATTGTTGCCGTAAGGAGCATAACGGTGATGAAGTTCAGCTTTCTTCTTAATATCATTATCTTTATTCCCTTCTGGAAGTACCTGAACTCAAGCTTCAATTTCTCAATCAGCTTGAACCTCCTCTCCCTATTCTTTATGAAAATTTTAAAAATTACATCAAGTTTTTCAATGAATTTTTCAACATTCTTATGCCTCCAGACTATTATTCCTATGATGAGAACAAGTGATGCAAGGAGTATTATTGCCACGAGGAGTAGAGTTCCTATTATGCCCGATAATGAGAGTCCAAAAAATATCAAGAGGAGGGGAAATAATATTAGAAAGAATAGCGCATCCGAAACCCTTTCAGCAATGACTATGGCTGTGGCATCCCCTCCCCTGACACCAAGATCGTTGAGCATTTTTATCCTGACGGGTTCGCCACCAGCATTTGATGGTGTTACGGATGCTGCAAGAACATTCACCATCACTATGTTCAGCGATTGAAGATATTTTATTTTATAATCCATGCTCCTTGAAAGCATCTTTATCCTGCCAGCCCAGGCAAACCAGTAGACAAGGTGAAGGCCTATGGCGGCCAGGAAGAGATAGGGGTCAAGTGTAAAAAGATAGAGGAAAGTTTCCTTGGTAAATGTTCCTGAAATTATGATTGCAATTACAACTAGGCTTATCACCACCGAAATAATGAGCATCCTCGTGTTCCAGCCTTGGTTCATTTACTGAAGATAATGTTCATGATGTTTTTAATAGTTTTCTCCAGATCATAACCTCCCTGGAAACCCCTTATTCCATCGGTCTGCAGCGAAGATAACTTGAAATCCTCCTGTCTGATGAAAGAAGAAATTTCCTTCAGCGAAAGGTATTCGGCCAGGTATTCCTGTTCAGGCTGCCCTGGTGTGGGGACGAAAAGAGGTCTTCCACCTGTATAAAAAAGGTCCATCACCGTGGAATAACCGGACCTTGAAAGAATGAATTTAGATCTGTTAAAGAGATCGTTCAATTTTTCCGATGAAACAAATGAAACTATGTTCTCATCCTCCATTTTTATTTCAGGTCTACCAAGAATTGCGAAATATTTGCCATCGAAGTTTTCCAATTCCTTAAGCACAAGTTTCTCGAATATTGTCCTCTGTGGTTCAGGTCCTGATATGACTGCAAGAAGATCAAGATCCTTGGGTAGATCCTTCTTCCTGTATTCGGATATAGGTCCAACATAGTGTATCTTTTTCAGGTCCATGAATTTCAGATTGTGTGAAAGTTCACCCGTTAGAGAATCCTTTTCAAAGTCTGGTACAAGAATGTCGGTGAAATATTTTCCCACATAACCATTGTAGAACATGCTTAGTGTTTCAAAAAACCTGATCCTGTAGGGATTCAGTATCCTCAGCTGGTGTGTTATGAGAAATGAAGGAACCCCTGTTTTGAAGATACCGTACCTGTTGTCGGAAATGATGAGTGAAAAATCCATTTTCCTGTGCAATTTTTCAAATTCCTCGTGCTCCTCAAAGAGTGAACTAATTATGGCCGGCGATTTCATGATGATCCTGGGTAGGAA
>CAYSIM010000053.1:7126-8122 GCA_964431165.1 uncultured Thermoplasmatales archaeon
CTGGAAGATCCATTATGTTTACATTATCCAGTGTCCTCTTAAAAAAATCGAACGATCTTCCGTGTGCTATTACGGTAACATCGTTCCCCTCGGAGATGAGCTTTTTTATGACAGGCAAAGATCTTGATGCATGTCCAAGACCAATGGAGCATATGGCGTAAGCTATTCTCATTTTATGGAGTGAATCCCGTCTCTTTATAAAAAGTTATTTAATCTATAATTCTATCTTGAGACCGAGCTTTTCCGTTATCTCCTTGTACCTGTTCCTTATGGTCACCTCTGTTACACCAGAAACATCGGCCACTTCCCTCTGCGTTCTCCTTTCACCATTCATCACGGCAGCTATGTAGATTGCAGCTGCAGCAACACCTGTTGGTCCCCTTCCAGATGTAAGGTCCTTTTCCTCAGCCTGTTTCAATATTTCCAGTGCCTTCTTCTTCACCTCACCCGAGAGATTTAGCTTTGCACAGAATCTATCCAGGTAATCCTCGGGCTTGGATGGAAAAAGATTCAGTTTCAGGGTTCTGCTCATTATCCTGTAAGTTCTACCAATATCCTTTTTCTTGATCCTAGTCACAGAGGCTATTTCCTCAAGGGTTCTGGGTATGTTGAGCATCCTGCAGGCAGCGTATATGCTTGCTGCCACTACCCCTTCTATGCTCCTTCCCCTGATCATATTCTCCTTAACAGCCTTTCTATAAATAACAGCAGCAGTCTCCCTCACATCCTTTGGTATGTTTAAATTGGATGCCATCCTCTCCATTTCCTGGAGAGCCTGTGAAAGGTTTCTCTCCGCGGCATTGGATACCTTGATCCTCCTCTGCCATTTCCTCAGCCTGTAAAGCTGTGCTCTATTCCTTGTTGGAATATTTTTACCGTATGAATCCTTATTTTTCCAGGAAATCTCCGTGCTAAGACCCTTATCGTGAATGGTATAGGTCATGGGGGCACCTGTCCTTGCCCTCTCCTCCTTCTGTTCTGCATCAAAGGCCCTCC
>CAYSIM010000054.1:0-8037 GCA_964431165.1 uncultured Thermoplasmatales archaeon
ATGAGAAAGGTACAGAAAGCAAAGAAGGCCAAAAACCCCAGGACAAAAGCTGTGATAAATGTTCCTCAGAAGAAGAAATTCGTATTCAAGGCATCCAAGAAAGTGAAATATCAATAAATTTTTCTTTTAATTTTTTTAAAAAAATAAAAAAATTTAAAGGGTGTCTATTGTTGAATCAAGGCTTGATATTTTAGCTGCCTTTTTCATGTCTATAAGGGATGCCTTGCCATCTAGGATGTATGGGCTCTTTACCCCGGTTATTACTATTAGGACCTTTACCTTATTTTCCAGCTCAGGATCTATAGATGCACCCCATATGAGCTTTGCATTTGGACTTATCTGTTTCTGTATCAGATCCGCTGCCCTCTGTGCCTCCATCACGCTCATGTTCGGATCTCCAACGATCCTAACAAGCGCACCCTTTGCCTGCCTTATATCCGCCTCTATTAGAGGTGAATTTATTGCATCGTTTACCGCTTCCTGCACCCTGTCTGTTGATCCCTCAGATTCTCCTATGCCTATCATTGCAACGCCACCATTGGCCATGACGGTCTTTATGTCTGCATAGTCTATGTTCACAAGACCTGGCTTTGTTATTATTTCTGTAAGTCCCTTCAGTGCTTCCATCAACACCTCATCTGCTACCTTGAAGGCCTCATTCAAGGGCAACCTTGGTACTATTTCCAGAAGCTTGTCGTTGGGTATTACAATCGTTGTATCGCAGAACTTTTTCAGCCTGTCAAGACCCCAGAGGGCCTGTTCCATCCTCACCTTTCCCTCAGCGGAGAATGGTAAAGTGACTATGCCTATTACAAGCGTGCCAGGATTTACCTCCTTTGCCACCTGTGCCACATACGGTGCTGAACCTGTTCCTGTTCCTCCGCCCATACCCGCTGTAACAAATACTATGTCCGACCTGGCAAGTATGTTCCTGAGCTCTTCATCAGCTTCCTTTGCAGCTTCCTCTCCTATCCTAGGATCTGCACCTGCACCAAGACCCCTTGTGAGCCTTTTTCCCAGCAATATTTTCCTGTTCGCCTTCACATGGAGCAAATGCGGAGCATCCGTGTTTGCAGCTATTAATGTAGCACCATATATGCCAGAATCTGTCAACCTGGTAATCGTATTTGACCCGCCACCACCACACCCAACTATCTTTATGTTTACCTTTAGCTGCTCCACAAGTTTCTTAAGCTCTTCATCATCAGGTGATACCATCTGCTGTGCCTGTTCCTGTGGCTGTTGCTGTATTGACTGTTTTTCGAAAACCTCTGGATCGCCCCCAAGCGCATTTTTAATTATGCTTTTCATATTTTAATACCTCCTTGTCATATTATTGTCAGACAAGATATCGAATTTGTCATATATAAATATTTCGCTTAAATTACCAAATATACCCTTGATCAATTATTTATATTTTAAAAAAATATTTATGCTTGCAATTTTTAATCAATTACTGAATAATATGCTAGACATAAATTTAATAAGAAACAACCCTGACATTGTGAGGGAAAGCCAGAAAAAGAGAAATCTTGACCCTGGGGACGTGGACAGAATAATAGAGCTCGATAGAATATGGAGGGAAAATTTGCAGGTGCTTGAAAAATTAAGAAATCTTAAAAACAGGAAAATACTTGAGATCTCAGACAGGATAAAAAAAGGTCTGGACACCTCAGGGATAAAGGAAGAGGTAAAAAAATTGAACGATGATATAGAAAAAATAGAAAAGATAGTTGATGATGTAAAAAATAAAAGGGATTCACTTCTATGGAATTTTCCCAATATACTGGATGAAGATGTACCTTATGGAAAGGATGAGAATGATAATGTGCCCATTAGGTACTGGGGAAAGGCCAAGGTGGCAAAGGAGGATCTTGAAAATTTTCTAAAGCAATCCAACAACAGCATGGATTATGTATTGATGGACAAAAGACCCATGAGCCATACAGATCTAATAGAAAAATATGATCTTGCCGATACGCTCAGGGCAGGAAAGGTGGCGGGCTCGAGGTTCTATTACCTGAAAGGTGACCTTGTTAAACTGGAGCTTGCCCTTGAAATGTTTGCAATAGATCATCTCTCCAAGAAGGGTTTTAAGTTGATGGAACCTCCTTTCATGTTAACAAGGAAAGCAATGGAAGGTGCCACAGACCTTTCCACATTTGAGGATACAATCTATAAAATTGAGAACGAGGACCTATATCTCATCGCCACATCGGAACATCCCCTGGCTGCATACCATACGGATGAAATACTGGAAGAAAATGCATTACCCATTAAATATGCTGGTATTTCACCCTGTTTCAGAAAGGAGGCAGGTGCACATGGAAAGGATACAAAGGGTATATTCAGGGTACACCAGTTCAATAAAATAGAACAGTTTGTTTACTGTTTACCTGAAGAATCTAAAAAATTCCATGAGGAAATACTTAGAAATGCAGAGGAAATTTATCAGATGCTCGAACTTCCATACAGGGTGATTAACATATGCAGCGGTGACATAGGAAATGTTGCTTCCAAAAAATATGATATAGAGGTTTGGATGCCTGCACAGGGAAAATTCAGGGAGGTTGTGAGTGCAAGCAACGTAAGAGATTATCAATCCAGGAGACTGAATATCAGGGTGAGGGGTAAGTCCGAAAATTACTACCCACATACATTGAACAGTACAGCAATTGCAACAACAAGGACTATTGTTGCTATAATTGAGAACCATCAGGAAGATGGAAAAATCAGGATTCCAGAATCCCTTGCAAGGTATTTCGGTGATGATAAAATTAAGTTAGAGTAAAAAATTAAATACCAAATGTGAAATGGGTAATTAGGTTCCTGGATAGGAAGAGGTACTGAAAAATGAGGCACCTTGACACCAGGAACCAATAGGAGGATCCTGGGCTACAGTATGAGGGCGATGTGTCATCGAACTGTGAAATTCTGTCCAGCAGGATCCCCCATATGTCCCGGTGGATGGGTCAGACGGCTTGAAAAAATGATATCCGTTGTTTCCACCGGGACATAAAATAACGAAATCTTTAATTAATATCGTTGAGATACAAGAATCAAGGGTGTAAATTATGAACAGGTGCATACTCTGTGGTGCTCCTATCAAAAGTGAGCTGGGCGTATATTGCTCAGATTGCCTGTATGAGATAAAAAGGGTAAGGCTGAAGGATGAGGAATCCCTGGAGGATTTCATTGACAGAATGATGCGGGAACATATTACACCCAGGAACCATGAAAATGTGGAAAAGCTGGACAGGTGGTTGGAATGAAAATTGATGAAATTACCGTAAAGGATATAATGAGCAAGGATCCAGTTTATGTGTATGTGGATGATACACTTTCAAAGGTTCTGAGCGTTCTGAAGGAAAACAGGGTGCATGAGGTACCTGTTGTGGATGAAAAGAAGAGGGTGAGGGGTTATTTCGATTATGAAAATCTCATGAGGAGGAAAAACGTACCCTTGACTGCAAAGATCTCAACACTCATGATCTATCCACCAAAGGTGGAGGAGGATCTACCTGTACTTGAAGCCGTTAGGGTGATGGTAAACAATGGTCTGAGATCCCTGCCCGTAACAAAGGCAGGGGATATACTCGCTGGTCTTGTCTCAAGGACGGATTTCACTAAGGCTCTGTTAAACTCACCGGAATACATTAATGTTGAAGTATTGAATATAATGGTGAAGGATCCCATAACAGTAAAGGAGGATGATGATATTTACGTTGCACTGGAAAAGATGAGAAGCCTGAACGAGATGACCTTACCCGTCATTGACGCTCACGGGCATCTTAAGGGTATGATACATATAGATGACATTTCAACGGCAATATGGAGAACAAAGGAAAGGCTCACCTTTGGTGAATACAAAGGTCAGAAGGAAAAGAAGGTGTTCAAGGTGAAGGATTTCCTAGCTCCGCCAGTATATGTAAAAAAGAAAAGAAAATTGAAGGATGTAATAGAAACCATGCTGAAAATGAAGTCTTACATATGCGTAATAGTGGATGATGAAGAAAAGCCTGTGGGTATCATAACACAGAAGGATATAATAGAGAACTTTGTGAAAAGGAAAGAGGAAGAAAATGTATTTGTGCAGATTACGGGCCTTGAAACGGAGGATCCATCTGTTTACGATTCCATCTACGAAATCATAGAAAAATATTTGAAAAAAATAAACAAGTTCGAGAACTACAGGCCTCAATCACTGACATTCCATATAGAGGAGCACAGGCCCAGTTCAAATGAAATAGAATACAGTGCAAGGGCAAGGCTGGTGACGGAGAAAAAGGTATTCTATAAATCCGACCATGACTGGAACATATTTTCACTTTTCGATACTGTTATGAATGCACTATACAGAGCAGTGAGGAAGGATAAGGAGAGGGAGAAGGAGCTAAGAAAAATCATGCCCTGAGGTGATGATATGGAAATGGAAAGGCTTCTGGATGAAATTGAAAAAAATGCAAAATTTGGTGAAATAAGGCTGATGAGCGTTAAAAGGAACTTGGTGATAGTGAAGAACGGTGTAATAAGCGGTATAGAGACATCCGAAGAAACGGGCTTTGCTGTCAGGGTCCTTGACAGGAATTTTTCTTTCTTTTCCACATCCAACATTGAATGGTCCAATCTGAAAAAGCTTGTTGAGAGGGCCATAAAATCGGCCAAATCACTTGAAAAAAGGGAAATAAAGTTATCCCAGGAAGATACAGTAAAGGATGATTGGGGTGTAGAAGAAAATTTGAAAATAGAGGATTTTCCACTTGAGGAAAAGATTTCATATTTAATGGATATTGATAAGGCTCTCGTTTCCAGTGGTGTGCCCATAAGGATGCAGTTCCTCAGGGATAAGATAACCGAAATAGAATACATGAACACTGAAGGAACTAGGCTTAAGGGGAGGATCCCTAGTGTTTTCCATTACTATTTCGTTGGTGTAATCGAGAATGGAAATTTTGAACAAGCCAGGAGTTCGGCAGGAGCGGGGGTTATGAAGCCCTGAAGGAATGGAATTTGATGGAAAATGCTGTGGAAGAGGCTAAAAAATTGAAAAAGATCGCACTGAGCAAAAAGTCTCCGGAGGGAAAGATGGATATAATAGTGGGTCCTGAGGTATCCGGTATTGTTGCACACGAATCCTGCGGCCATCCTACTGAAGCTGACAGGATATTTGGAAGGGAGGCAGCCCAGGCAGGGGAATCTTTCATAAAGCCAGGGATGTTGGGCGAAAGGATTGGCACGGATCTTGTAAACGTGGTGGATGATCCCACAGTCGAGCATAGTTTTGGATACTATAAATACGATTTTGAGGGTGTTAAGGCAAGGAAGAGATATTTATACAAAAATGGAAGGATAAATGAATTTCTCATGAACAGGGAATATGCAGGAGAGCTTGGTCTTAAAAGTAATGGCGCTGCAAGATCCTCAGAATGGGACAAGGAACCCATAGTGAGGATGAGCACAACTTACATAGAGCCAGGTGATCACACCCTTGAAGAATTGCTTGAGGGGGTGAAGAGGGGCATATTCATGAATTCCTTCACAGAATGGAATATAGATGATATAAGGTTCAATGAAAAGTATGTTGGAAGGGAGGCTTATCTCATAGAAAATGGTGAAATAAAAGAACCAGTTAAAAGACCGGTCCTTGAAATCACAACCACAGGATTTTACAGTGCGGTGGATGCTGTTTCAAGGGATTTGAAATTCTATGCAGGTACCTGCGGAAAGGGTGATCCCATGCAGGGTGTGGATGTGTGGATGGTCCCTACATCAGGTTGAGGAATATCTATATGAGGTGATGATGATGCTTGATACAGATTTTATTGTGAAAAAGGCAGTTTCAATGGGTGCAGATGAAGTATCCGCAATTTATGTGGAAAGGGAAATGAAGCAAACAAGATTTTCAAATAGCAAGCTCGATATAATGCTTAATTACCAGGAGAATTCACTTTCACTCTTTCTTTCAAAGGGTAAAAAAACACTTTTCACTACGATTAGGAATTTCAGCAACCTGGAAAAGACAATTGAGAATTACGTAAAGCTTCTGGAAAAGATGCCCGAAAACAATGATTTCAATGGACTGAATACAAAAAAACAGAGCTACAGGAGCCACGAACCTGACGGAACATTGATGAATCTGGAGGATCTGAACTATTTGACTAAAAGGGCAATAGAGGGTGCACAGGAAAAGGGTGCAAAGAGGGTAGCAGGTGTAATGTACCATTTCATTGAGGATATTTCACTATCAACGAATTACAATAGCGCAAACGATAGGAACACAGGTTTATATTTCTCTGTAAGGGCATTCAATGAAAACGGTTTTCCAGGGCAATCCGCCTTCCACACATCAAAGCATTCATTACTGGAGGATTTCGATCCATACTTTGTGGGTGAAGAGGCAGCCGATTATGCGCTAATGATGGATGTTCCCAAGGAGGGTAAAGAGGGAAGCTACGATGTCCTATTCCATCCACTCTGTTTCGGTTCACTTGTTTCATACTCAGCACCCATGGCCTCGGCATACAGTGTTGAAACTGGCATGTCATTCTTCACCGATACCCTTGGAAAGAGAATGGGAAGTGAATATTTTACACTCTACGATGATCCAACACTTGAATCCGGTGTTGGTTTCAGGCTCTTTGATGATGAGGGAACGGAAACAAAAAAGGTTACCATTGTGGAAAAGGGAGTTGTGAAGAATTACCTGCATAATTATTCAACCGCATCAAGATTCGGTACAGAAACAACAGGGAATGCAGGAATAATATCACCACAGCCCTGGCAGCCCGTTATGGAAAATGGGAGGAGAAGCTACCAGGACATCCTGGGGGAAATGAAAAAGGGTCTTTTCATAGTCAACACATGGTACACGAGATTCCAGGATTACAGGAATGGTGATTTTTCCACAATACCCAGGGATGGTATTTTCTATATTGAAGATGGTGAAATAGTTGAATCATGGAAGGGAATAAGGATAAGCGATAACCTGCCCAGGATATTCTCAGCAGTTAAGGAAGTGAGCGAAGAAAGAATACAGGTGAAATGGTGGGATGAGGTGATGCCTTCACTAATACCCTATGTTCTTGTTGGGGATGTAAAAATTACGAAGGCTAGGTGATACCTTTATACCTTTTGCAGACTAGGTACACCTCCCTGCTTCCTTCCCTTGAAGCAGGTGGTGTATAGAGTTTGCAAAAATCAAAATTTTTTTCCACATCATTTTTAAAATTTTTTATTTCCTGACCCTGGAAAAGTTTTATAACAAGAGATCCGCCCTGTGAAAGGAAATTCTTTGATATTTCAAAGGCCCTTTTCCCCAGATCGATTGACTGCATATGGTCCACTTCGCGTATTCCCGAGATTTTAGGAGACATATCGGATATAACAGCATCAAATTTCTCAATGCCCACCTCATCCATTTTTTCTTTAATTTTTTTTATTACATCCTCATCGAAAACATTGCCCTTGATGTAAATTGCCCCTTCTATACGCACTGGTTTGAGATCAACCGAAATTACCTTCCCACCATATGTAAGTTCCAGTGCTACCTGTGTCCATCCACCAGGGGATGCACCTAGATCAAGGACGCTCATTCCTTTTTTAAAAATATAGAATTTTTCATCTATAAATTTTAATTTATACGCTGCCCTGCTTTTGTACCTCTCCTGCTTTGCCTTTCTGTAATAATAATCCTGTCTTTTCATCAGATTTAATGAGATTCCGTTTCTAGGAATTTCCTGTATGCTTCTGCATCCATCAGATCATCAAGTTCCTTGGGATTATCTATTGATACTTCGATCAACCAAGCATTGTATGGATCATTATTTATAATTTCAGGCGTATCTATCACCGCCTGATTCTTTGCAAGAACTTTACCCGTGATTGGTGCGTAAACATCCTCAACAGCTTTAACGGATTCTATCACTCCAAAAGATTTTCCCTTCTCTACGTGAGCATTTATTTCGGGCAGTTCAACAAAAACTATATCCGTAAGCTGCTGCTGTGCATAATCGGATATCCCTATTTTCGCTTTATTAC
>CAYSIM010000055.1:0-7830 GCA_964431165.1 uncultured Thermoplasmatales archaeon
TTGTTTAGGTATTCCGTCTGGTAAGGTACGTATTTCAGATCATCAAGATTCCTGGTACCGTCGGGGAAAAGGACCCTGTCGTCCCTGGCGTATTTCACGTATGAGGATGAATCGAAGAAGTCCATGCCCATCAGAACGGCGAGTGCAAAGAACATGGGATGCCCCGCACCGAATAGATGCAGAGGTTTACCAGCTGAAATGTTGAGCTTAACCGCCATTAAAATTCTTACAACATCCGAATACCTGTAGTTCTCAAGCAATGGCACTACACCGCCCACCGGATAATATTCAAGATCAAGGGAATCCATCAATCTAGCGGATCTTTCCCTGAGATCGTAAAAGAGTGAACCCTGTACGGGCCCTGCTAAATACATTTCACCCCTTATTTCCCTAGATTTCCTTGCCCTTTCAAATGTTTCCTCCACAGCCTTCCTTGCATCCTCATAGCTGAAATCGGGTTCTGAAAAAATATCAAGAACAGTACCTATATCGCTCCCTATATTTTTCTGGAATTCAACGATGTCCAGGAAATCTTCTTCAATTTCACCGTAAACATGGCTCTGGAATGTACCTGAATCTGTCATTATTATTCCATCGAAGTCCAGCATGGAGTGAAGGCCATGATTTAAAGCCATTTCCCTGAGTTCATCGTCCTTTTTTATTATGTACGCATTTGTGATTATGGCATTAATGTTGAACTTTTCCCTCATCTCCTTAGGTGATATGGTGATTATGTTTGGATTTATTACTGGCATCAATGCAGGTGTTTCAACACTCCTTTTTCCCACCGTAAACCTTGTTATCCTTGCTAGACCATCCCTCTCCAATACCTCAATCATTTTTTCTTTATCTTCTTTATCTCGTCTATGAAGATGGGTATTACTTCATGCAGATCCCCAACTATTCCGAAATCCGCTATGTTGAATATGGGTGCATTTGGATCCTTGTTTATGGCCACTATCACCTTTGAATCCTTCATTCCAACTATGTGCTGTATTGTACCAGAGATACCGCATGCAATGTAGAGATCTGGCTGTACTGTTAGTCCGCTCTGCCCCACCTGTGCAGATTTTGGCATCCAGCCAAGGTCAACAGCCACCCTTGATGCACCTACGGCACCGCCAAGGAGTTCGGCCAGTTCCCTCAGTTTTTCAAAGCCCTCCTTTGAACCCACACCCCTGCCGCCCGAGACTACCACCTTTGCCTCGTCTATCTTCTTTGCCCCTGCAACTGTGGTTTTTACTATTTCTTTTATCATGGTTCTGACGTTGAATCCATCGAGCTCCGGCTTCACATTTATTATTTCACCGCTCGCCCGCCTTGAATACGTTGGGCCTCACAGTGGCTATCTGTGGTCTATGATTTGGCGTGAATATTTCACCCATTATGTTTCCGCCGTAGGCAGGCCTCACCTGAACAAATCTTCCATTCTTTATAACAAGATCCGTGCAATCCGCAGTCATACCCGTTTCAAGCGCGGCCGCAATCCTGGGACCGTACTCCCTTCCCGTGTGCGTTGCAGGAATCAGAACTATCTCGGGTTTTAGTTTTCCTATGAATTTTGAGAGTGCTTTGCTGTACACCTCTGCAACGTATGGATTGAATATGGGATCATCCATCACGTAAACCTTTTCTGAACCGTAATAGAAGGGCTCCTTCGCCATATCCCCTATATTATGGCCAATTAGTACCGTGGATAGTGAAGTATTTAGAATTCCTGCAAGCTCCCTGGCCTTTGTTATGAGCTGGAATGTTACAGGCCTTATCTTTCCATCGTATATCTCACCAACAACAAGTATACCCTTGTAATCCTCTATCATTCTATCACCTTCTTTTCCTGCAGTGCCTCAATGATCTTCTTCACCGCCTCCTGGTAATCACCCGTGAAAACTGTGCCCCTTGACCTCTTGGGTGGTGGATACATCTTCATCACCCTTGTTGGAGATCCATTGAGACCGAACTTGGATTTATCACCGTCTATATCATCTGCCTTCCACCATATGTAGGGTTTGTTCTTTGCCTTGATAATTCCGGACATGCTTGGATTACTGTATTCAAAGTTTGTTGGTGGTAAACAGGCAAGCAATGCTGGGAGCTGTACCTCCACTATCCTGTACCCATCCTCTAGAATGCTTTTGACAGTTGCCTTCCCATTATCTATGGATAATACCTGCTCCACGTAGCTCACATGGGGAATACCTAGCCATTCCGCCACCTGTGGTCCTATGTGGCCGGTATCGCCATCCGTTGCCTGATTTCCCGCCATGATGAGATCGAAGTTCCCGGCCTTTTTTATGGCAAGGCTGAGTGCGTAGGAAGTGGCAAGGGTATCGGAACCCCCGAAGGCACGATCCGATATGTGGTATGCCTTATCCGCACCCAGGGCAAGGCACTTCTGCACGGCGGTCTTCGCCTGTTCAGGTGCAAGCGTCATGACTGAAACCTCACCCCCATATTTCTGCCTCAGCCTGAGTGCCTCCTCAAGCGCGAACTGGTCAAAAACGTTCAGGATAGACTGTACACCCTCCCTTATCATAACACCCCTTTCATCGAATTTAACATCCGAGGTATCAGGTACCTGCTTCACAAGGACAAGAATATTCATTCCCTTCACTCCTTATTTGTAAGATATATATTCTTTACCCAGCAATTCCCTGCTCACTATTACCCTCATTATCTCCTTGCTTCCCTCCGCCCATGCAAATGACCTTATTGCCCTCCAGGCGGCCTGATCGGGGCATTCCCTTGTATAGCCGAATGCACCCTGCCACTGCATTACCTCATCTATGGCAGCGTTGGACCATTCGCTTGCAAACATCTTTGCCATTGCAATCGCCTTGCTCACCTCAAATCTTGTGGCCTTTCCCTTCGCCTCCTGATCGTAGGTCCAGAGGGCCCAGTATGCGCCCAGCCTCAGGAAGCTGAGCTTCGTATAATGCTCTGCAAGCCTGAACTGGAGTGCCTCGAATTTTGCAAGTGGCTGCCCGAAGGCCTTCCTTTCCTTCAGGTACTTCTTTCCCCTTTCCAGGGACTGTAAACCTGCACCTGCACATATAACCGATATGAGACCCCTTGCGTACTCGTAACCCTCATGCACTATGTAAAATCCTCTCCCTTCCTCACCTATTATGTAATGTTTTGGAATTGTAACATTGTCTATGGTGAATCCTCCCGTGGATATTCCTTCCCTGCCCAGGTCATCCACATATGTGGGAATGATGCCCTTCGACTGGAGTGGTAGATAAAACATGGTCATGCCCTTTGATCCAAGCTCAGGGAACTGCTTTGCTATTGTTATATGGCCTCCACCCCTTGTGTAAGCCTCCCTGACACCGCTTATGTACATTTTTTCACCGTTAACAACGTAATGGTCACCCTCCTTTCTAATGGTAGTCCTTGTTCCTAGCACATCTGAACCGGCATCACTCTCCGTTGTGGCAATACCCAAAAACCATTTTCCCTTTGTAACATTTGGCAATATTTCCCTCTTTGCCTCTTCAGTACCATACTTATTGAAAACATGGCCCCAGGAGGCCTGGACGAGATAAAAAACAGGAATGGAACCCGTAACATCAGCTTTAGCCAGTTCCTCCGCAATTATACCGGCGGTAACAGCATCAAAACCCTGTCCGCCATATTCAGGTGAAACCGTGGGTGCAATCAATCCAAGATCCGCCATACCCTGAATTATTTCCTCGGGTATCTTTTTTGTCTTTTCCATTTCAAGTGCAATGGGAGCAATCTTTTTCTGTGCAAATTCCCTCACGCTTTCCCTTATCATCTCCTGCTCTTCTGTAAATGTAAAATCGAGCATATGATCACCTGTATAGGGAATTGCAATAAGTTATTTAATTGTTTTGTGATTAATATTCGTAAAAAAAATTATGGAATTCGTAAAAAATATAAAATGATTTAAATTTTATAATGGTACGAATTTATAACCGTACTCTATTATACCTGAGGGACCATCCTCCCTGATCTTCCTGAAGACGGCCCTGACCGGCATTCCAATGTTAACCTCCTCGGGTGAAACATCAACGATCTGGCCCGTTATTTTCGGACCATCGTCCATCTCCACTATTGCCATAACGTATGGCTTCAATTCTTTGAAATCGGGGATATCCTGATAAACAACCGTGAATGAATATACCTTTCCCGTAGGCTTTAACTCATATTTCTGCATTTTACCAACAGATTCCCTGTGGCAGTAGGGGCAGACATCCCTTGGCGGGAAATATACCCTGCCGCAGGAAGGGCATTTTGTACCCACAAGCCTGTACCTGTGCTCGAATTCCCTCCAGAACCTTGGTATTGTCATCTTACCACCTCCAGTATATGTACTATGGATGAACCCCCTGCACCGCTCATGCTATGTGTAAGGCCGTACCTGGGCGAATTCACCTGCCTTTTATCCGCCTCGTTTCTCAGTTGAAGTACAGCCTCCACTACCTGGCCAACGCCAGTGGCCCCCAGAGGATGACCCTTTGCCTTTAATCCACCGGATGGGTTAACGGGTAATTTGCTATCTATGTATCCATATCCATCCTCCAGATATTTACCTGCTTCACCCTTCCTGAAGAATCCCATGTCCTCAAGTGCCAGAAGACCGAAAATTGAGTAAGCATCGTGTAATTCAACAAATGAAATATCCTTTGGTTCCACCTTAGCCATTCTGAAGGCCTTCCTGGATGCCTCCACAGTTGAGGAGAGTGTTGTAATGCTATCCCTGCTATGTAGTGAAATGAAATCTGATGCCATGGATGATGCGCTTATCTTCACTATCCCATCCCTTTTCCATTTTTTCGCATTATCAATGGTAGTTAAAACTAAAGCTGAAGCACCATCAGATACAGGTGCACAATCGAGCATGGTGAGCGGCTCTGCAACAGGCGATGAATTAATAACATCCTCCACCTTAATCGTATTCCTAAAATGCGCAAATGGGTTCAGCGAGCCATGTTTATGTGATATGACGGGCATCTGTGCAATATGCTCCCTCTTTGCACCAAACTCGTGCATGTACCTCCTTGCCATCATTGCTGCTGAGGCAGCAAGTGTAGATCCATTGAACGCCTCCCATTCCCTGTCTATTTCACCTGAAATAACATCAGTTATATTTTCCATGGGAACATCTGTCAATTTTTCCAGGCCACCAACAAGGACAGTATCGTAAATTCCAGATGAAACGGCGATGAAGCCCTCATGGAGTGCGGCTGCACCGCTGGCACTTCCACTTTCTACCCTTATGGCAGGTATTTTATTTATGGCCAGTCCCGTGAAATCAGCTATCAGGGTACCGATATTATCCTGGTAGGTGGATGAACCTGCGCTCATGTTACCTCCATATATTGCCTCTATATCCTTTGAGTATATGCCCGCATCCTCCATCGCCCTTAGACCTGCTTCCACTGCAAGATCCCTCAGTGACTTGTCCCAGTGTTCCCCAAACTTTGTCTGTCCCACACCTACAATTACAACATCCCTCATTTTACTCACCCATCTTTATTTTACCCTTGAATTTGGCATAAATGGCATAGTCAATGAACTTACCACTGTTGATCTGTTTCCAAACATCCGGCGCCCTTTCCCTCTGAAAATCCTCCATTTTTTTTGTTACCTCTATATGGAATGCATCGCTTCCAGCACCTGAACCGAAGGAGACTGCAAGTATTCTGTCATCCGGCTTGGAAACATCAAGTATGGCAGAAAGACCTGTGATCATTGAACCAGAATATGTATTCCCTATGTAGGGAACTATGAGACCCTGTTTTATCTGTGATTCCTTGAATCCCAGCTGTTTGGCAGCCCTGGATGGAAATTTTCCATTTGGCTGGTGGAACACAGCATATGTATAATCCTCCGGCTTCGTGTGCATAACATCCATCATTTTTTTTGCAGTTCCAAGAACATGCCTGAAATATGCAGGTTCCCCCGTGAATCTTCCACCATGCCTGGGATAATCCTGTCCTTCCCTTCTCCAGAAATCGGGTGTATCCGTTGTAATGGAATATGTTGCCTTTATTTCTGCAATTACATCATCGTTACCTATTACAAATGCGGTGCCTCCTGCTGAAGCTGAATATTCAAGTGCGTCACCAGGTGCTCCCTGGCTCGTATCCGCACCTATGGCAATCCCCTGCTTTATCATTCCAGATTTTACCATGCCCATCACCGTCTGCATTGCGGCGGTTCCAGCCTTGCATGCAAATTCAAAATCTGCAGCTGTTATGTCCGGTGAAAAACCTGTTGCCTCGGCCACAATGGTTGCGGTGGGCTTCACCGCGTATGGGTGCGATTCTGATCCCACATAGATCGCCCCAACACCATCCGCCTTTTTCCTTGAAAGCGCATTCCTCAGTGCTTCCACGGATATGGTTGCTGTATCTTCATCTGGTCCGGGAACACTCTTGCTGTAGATGAAGAGCCCGTTCCTTATATCCTCAGGGTTCTCACCCCACACCCTGGCTATTTCCTCTACCTTTATCCTCCATTTCGGTATGTATGAACCGTAGGTAACTATGCCTACCATCTGAAACACCAGAGAAAAGAAAAGATATCTTCTATATAATTTTACTTATTGTCCATTCTTAAAATCGTCAATTGCCGAAAATATTTCCATGGAAAATACTATACTGGGAAAATCAGTCCTCCACCTCAAATCCCATGTCCCTCAGTATCTTTTTCACCTTCTCCCTGTGGTCGCCTTGCAGTTCTATCTTATTATCCTTAAAAGTACCACCCGCAGCAACAATGTGTTTCAGTTCCTTTGCAAGTTCCTTTAAGTCCACAGAAGAATCAAAACCTTCTATGATCGTCATTGTTTTTCCGTACCTTCTGCGGTCGGTGTAAACCTTTAGTACCTGCTGCGTGGCCAGTTCATCAAAACTTCCCAACTCTTTCGGTAGACCGGTGCTAGTTTTCTTCATTATGATTTTCAATAAATAATCCAAATATAAATAGTTTTTCATCATCTGCATATATGTAAAGAAAAATTAATATATCAAATTTTCTTTACATATTCTGGAAATGGAAGATCTGGAGTGGTTGATCAAAGCTATGAAGGTGCTTTCGAATCCTGTGAGACTGAAGATAATCGCATCGCTACAGAGGGAACCGAAACACATCTACGCACTTGCAAAGGAACTTCAACTATCCTATCCCCTCGTTCATCTCTACCTGCAATCTCTAGAAGATTTAGGAATAGTGATCAGCAGAATAGATGAGAGTAAGATGGATGAAAGGGAGAGAAAGGTGTACTCCATAGTGCCATTCCAGATCTCCATTACGCCAGAGTTGATAGAAAAACTGGAAAGAGGTGAAAGGAATGGGTGAAAAATTAATGCTGTTATTATATCTCTTGCCTGCGATTTTAATGGGCACACTAGTTCCTTTGGCTGCTCTCTATCTGGCCAGTATGGGCTTTAACACAATAGCCGCCACAATAATTGTCGTTTCCTCCATTGTTGTGGCAGGAGGTATAGCCGTTGTGGGAAGTGGCCTTGGATTTGTATCTTCCAAACCGGATCTAATGGATGAAGAGCATGATGAGGAATTAAAAATACTCAGGGCGACTGTAAGATCAATGATAGAGGAAACTGATAAAATAAACAGCATCCTTGAAGAGATAAGGGATGTCTTAAAAGGTGAAATAAAATGAAAGGTAATCCTGTTACACCCGAGGAAGTGGAGAAATTAAAGAAGAACATTGAGAGACAGAGAGAATTGCTAGAAGAAATCCTTGAAATACTAAAAGAGGCAAGTAGCAATAATAGAATTCTGATAACTAGAGACAAGAAGCTTTGTTGGAAGGCCATAGATGAAGGGATAGAC
>CAYSIM010000056.1:0-439 GCA_964431165.1 uncultured Thermoplasmatales archaeon
CATAACTTTCATTTTTCTCTCGAATAATATTTGGATATATCTGCTCTGTATCCTACCTTTGAAAAGGTAGGGATTAAAGCAGATTTCTATCCTAATGTTCATCCATCTATGGATTCATTCAAAATAATGTAACTAGCACAATATCTTTTTGAGTAGGGTCTTATAACATATCGCTGAAAAGACAGTACCGGAATATCCAGTAAAGTGATTTGGATTACGAAAATATCTAAGGGAAAAATATGGAGAAAATTACCTTGAATTTTTTCACCGAATGATTGATCTGAAAAAGGTACGCATGAGACAATTAGATCTGCAAGATCTATCGATGAATAAATAATTTTAATTTTTCTTGAAGAAGGAGATGCGAAGAAGGCAAAAAATATTAAATACAGCCTGAATATAACATCTACAGGTGATCCGGGATGGAAGAGTTGCTTTG
>CAYSIM010000056.1:449-7631 GCA_964431165.1 uncultured Thermoplasmatales archaeon
ATTTTATATGGATGGAAAAAAATATGTTGCAAAGATAAATAGCGACATAGGAGGTGTGAGGGAATATAAAGGGGATACCTTTGATGACCTTCTGTCGCAGGTGATGTTAGAACTGGAGGAGGAGTTTGAAGGTATGTCTGAAATATGAAATTGATGTTTGTTTCAATTTTTAATTCAATTTCATTTTTTCTACTTTATTTCACTGGGATTTATCTTAATCTCTTTGGTATTTATTTTCCACTTCTAATTACCTTAGCAGCAATATTTCTGATAGGTATTGTTATTTCATATATTAAGGCACCAGATTCAAACATTCCTTTCAGAGATGTTTTTCAGAAAATTTACCTTGCTATTTATGTTATTTTAATAACAGTTGTAATAATAATTTTATTTAATTTTCTCTCCCTTAGCATTTTCACTTATTTAGTATTAAATGCTATTTATATAATTTTTCTTTCAATAATATTTATCGTTTCCATCCGGGATACTTACAAAATAATCTCAGGAGATTGAACTGGAAATTGATTCAAGCTTTCCAATTATCGTGAATATCGAACTTCTAGCATGTATGGGAAGATTAGGATCGTTAACAAGATCCTCCAGTGTGAATATTGCACTTGCTATTCTCAGATCCAGACCTTCTTTTTTACTCATAAGTTTTTCCTTGGTCTCTGTGACTACCTTCCTCAAATTTCTCGGAATGGATTGATCACCTATAAGATCATCCAACATCTCAAATACCACCTTCAATTCATCTTCTTCCTTTACCATATTTGATCACCTCATTTTTCGCTTAGCATTATACCCCTTTCCTTATAAGGGGCAACGACAATCATAGTAGAAGTATCCTGAATCCCCTCCAGCTTCCCCACCTTCTGAAGTATAAAATCCTTCAGATCTTTATAATTTAAAAATTTTACTTTGAGTATAAGATCCAGGTCTCCTGTTACAAGGAATAAATCTTCTACGTTGGGACTTTCCTTCAATATTCTTGCTATATTTTCTATATGGGACGTATCCACTTTCAATCCTAAAATAGCAGTAATAAATCCCCCGAAAACCTGTCCCATTACCTGTTCTTCTTCATCACTGCCCATCATATCCAATCACTCCATCTTTGTTATTGTCAGAAACTATTTAAATCTTTCAAGGTTATAGCTCACTAGAAATCCTTTTTTGAAAAAAATTGATTTGATTTTTTCACCACAGATTATTTAAATGAACATAATAAATTTATAGATTATGATGTAGATAACATTTATCCATAGAATCCTTGAGATAAAAAACAGTGAAAAAATATTTATGAGATGAAATTAAGATTTTTTATTTAAAAATTTTTCAAAGTAACTAGATGGAAATCTCAGTAGATTCCATTCGGGTGTAGAAAATTTTACCCTGTAAAGATCATCTGCAAGATCAAGTTCCTCCTTTGTAGGAATATCATATTCAGGCTTTTCTTGAAGCAGTTCAGAATATGCTTTCACCATGGCATCTATTATTTCACTATAATCTATTTTCTTACCTATTGCTTCATTTAAATTTGTTACCCTGTATTTCACTTCCGAAATCCCCTTATCCGCAAGTTTCACCCTCGGTACCTTCAGCACAGATGAAAGCATCTGTAAATCGGTATCAACAAGAAGCGTTCCATGGAGGAGATAATATTCATCTTTGAATGTTGCCGATGTTCCACTCACTTTTCTCTCATCACCATTCGATTTTACTACTATATCATTAACATTCTCCACCCTTACAGTCCCGAAATTTTTCAATGTATTTACAAATCCTTTTAATAGAAAACTGTAAATGTAATCTATTCCACCTCCCTTAGGACCTTTAACTGCTATTGTCCACACTAAACATCCAAGATCCTGGTATACTGCACCTCCTCCTGTGATTCTTCTAAGAACATCCACCTTATTTTCTCTAATTTTTTCAAAATTAAGTTCCTCTTCTGCTAGCTGGAAATAACCAACAATTGCAACGCTTCTATGCCTCCATATTCTCAGTGTATTAGGCACGGCACCTTTCTGTAATTCCCTCCACATCGCCTCCTCAAACGCCATACTGAGATGGGGATTTCCAGGAATTTCATATATGAGTACTCTCATGGTTTCACCTCCCTGAGTGCACCCAGTATTGTTTTTTTGAAGTCTTCTACTGTGCATCCAATCATAGTAGCATTTGAAAGTATTTTTTCAACATTCTGAGAAATGGCATTTTCATCAGGTGGGAGATTTCTGAGATTTTTTTCCAGTTCGAAAACAATATCCTCCGGAAATATCATAAAATCCCCCGTGATCTTTACATCTATTTTATCATCATAAAGTGAAACTGTTGCCCTAATAAGACCTTTTTTTGCTTTGTATTCAAATATTCCGACTTTCATATTTTGTAAAAAAGCAATGTTAATAATAAAATTTTCATTCTATTAAAATAGCATATCCCTCAAATTTTAGTACATCCACTTTTTTACCCTGGAATAGGAATGTCTTTTCAAAATTAAAATTCTCAGGACCTACATACTTACCATTGAATTCAATGCCATTTTCAAGCTTTTCTGGTGATATTTTTGAAATATATTCAAGAAATTCGTTCATATTTTCCCTTAATATTGGGCCTAATTTGTTAAAAATTGGTCTTACTTTTTCAACTCTACTTTCTACAGAGGCACTTTTTACAAAATTTATTTCATCAATTGATAAAGCACCTTTTATCGTATCGGACGCCTTAGAGATTGCTTCTGCATCATCTACCACGATAGTGACTTTGCCTAACCTTTTTCTATTACTTTCATTCTTATATCTTCTAAGCGATGCTATTATTTCCTTTACCTTTCTACCTTCTTCCAGATAAAACTTTCCAATTGGTGATGGCCAAGATTCTAAATGAATTGACAATTTTTTCTCATGTCTTGAAAAAATCCTATGGTATATCTCTTCTGTTATGTGTGGTAAAAATGGTGCGTACATCTTAATTATTCCCAGAAAAACAGTATAGAGTGTATGCCTTGTACCCGCATTATTCTTTACCCTGTATTTTATCATCTCCAAATAATGGTCTGCGAAAAATATGCCAGAAAAATTCATCAATTTCCCTTATAGCCTTGTCATATCTGTAGTTATCCATGTATTTAATTACATTTTCAACAGTTTCAGAGAATTCTGCTACTATCCAGTTGTCCATAGGGTCATCTATCCCAGTATTTTCCTTACCTGAGATGTTCATTTCTACAAAATTTGCAACATTCCATAATTTGTTCAGCAATTTTTTACCATGTATAATTTCCCTTTTCCTAAAAGGTGTATCCTCACCCAAGGTACAGGAGGCAGCAAAATATCTAAATGGATCTGCACCAAATTCCTCAATTATTTTCAGTGGATCAACCACATTCCCCCAGGAGGCATGCATTGGTCTACCATCCTCAGCCAGTATATGTCCATCTACGAATATGTCCTTCCATGGTATGTCACCTGTAGCTATATCACATCTTACAATAGTATAAAAAGCCCAGGTTCTGATTATGTCGTGTGCCTGAGGCCTTAAACTCATGGGATAAAGTTTTCTGAAGAGATTTTCATCCCTGTAAAGGAAAGTATTGAAAAGAGGTGATATGGAAGAGTCAACCCAGGTATCGAACACATCTTCCACACCCTTTAGCTCTGCACCACAGATGGGGCATTTTCCATCCCCAGGTTTTTCCCTTGTAGGATCTATGTAATCTCTTCTTTTAAGCAGATCATCCTTGGAAGCGTATATGACATGATTATTTTCACATATCCATGCAGGAATAGGTGTAGCAAAATATCTCTGCCTTGATACCACCCAATCCCATTCAAGACCTTGCACCCAGTCCTCCAATCTTTTCTTCATGAATTCAGGGTACCAGTTCAATCTGTTCGCAATTTCAAGGACCCTTTCCTTTAGATTCACCGTCTTTATGAACCATTGTTCTTTATTTACTATCTCTAAAGGGGTACCGCATCTCCAGCATGTACCAACGCTATGTGATATTTTCTCTACCTTTACAAGCCTTTTTTCCTTTTCAAGTTCCTTGACAATTTTCTTTCTTGCATCTGCTATTTCAAGGCCTGAAAATTTTCCTGCAAGATCGGTTAGTCTGCCCTGATCATCAATAATCTTTATTATATCAAAACCATATTTTTTAATCAATTTAAGGTCATTCTTGTCACCGATTGAACATACCATTTCTATACCTGTACCAAAATCCATATCTATTGTTTCATCTGGAATTATTGGTACTTCCTTTCCAAATAATGGTACCTTTGCCCTTTTATTCTTTAGGTGATCATATCTCTTGTCATCTTTATTGTAGGAAAGGAAAAGACAAGCAGGCAAAAGTTCAGGTCTTGTGGTGGCAATGGTAACCTCACCTTCATCAGTATCGAATTTTATGTAATATAGTGATGTTTCTCTATCTTCGTAAACAATTTCGGATTCTGCAATTGCTGTGGAGCATCTGGGACACCAGTTTACAGGGTGCATTCCCCTGTAAACCATTCCCTTTTCAACAGCATCCAAAAATGTTAGCTGTGTTATTCTTCTATATTCAGGCGAATCTGTCTGATAATATATGGAAGGATCCATGGATTCACCCAGTATTTTAAACTGCATCTTCATAGTATCTATTTTTGAATTTGCAAATTCTTCGCACCATTCGATGAATCTATGCCTCTCCACTTCTTTCATCTTCACCTTTTTCTCCTTCTCAACATTTACCTCTATAGGCATTCCATTCACATCAAAACATAAGGGAAAGAAAACGTTGAAACCACGCATTCTTTTATATCTAGCTATGAAATCAATATGTGTATAATGTGTGGCATGACCGAGATGAATTGCACCGCTGGCATACCTTGGTGGATTATCTATAGAAAATACTTCCCTTTCAGAATTGAAGTCGAATCTGTATATTTTTTCTTTTTCCCAGAATTCCTGCCACTTATGTTCCACAGTTTTTGCATCGTAACTCATTGTTATCTTTCATTGTTAAAGTGAATAAAAACTTTTTTAATTTTCATTGCAATTACCCATCATGGATATTTATATTATTTCTGCAGTAAGAACACCTATTGGAAAATATGGTAAATCATTTATAAATACATCAGCAATTGAGCTGGGAAGGATTGCAGTGGAAGAGGCATTGAAAAGAGCTGGTATAGAGAATAGAATTGTTGATGAGGTGATAATGGGTAATGTTCTTCAATGCGGTCTAGGCCAGAATCCTGCAAGACAGGTTGCCCTAAGATCCTCATTTCCAAACACAATAAATGCATTCACTGTGAACAAGGTGTGTGGTTCCAGCCTAAAAGCTGTTACACTGGGTGCCCAGGCCATAAAGGCAGGTGATGCTAATGTAATAGTGGCAGGTGGTATGGAAAACATGAGCCAGTCACCTTATTATGTAAGGGGTGTAAGATTTGGTTTAAAATATGACAATACTACATTTTATGATGAAATGATAATGGATGGTCTTTGGGATGCATATTACAATGTGCATATGATAAAAACAGGAGAGGTTATTGCAGAAAAATATGGACTCACCAGGAGAGAAATAGATGAATTCGCATATAGAAGCCATGAAAGGGCGAGGAGGGCAAGGGATTTGGGAAGATTCGATAAAGAGATAATCCCCGTTAAAACACCCTTGGGAGAGGTAAAAAAAGATGAGGGAATCAGGGACGATACCTCAGTTGAAAAACTCTTAAATCTGAAACCTGTACTTAACGATGGAAAATATGTTACGGCTGGAAACGCTTCACAGCTAAGTGATGGCGCCGCTGCTGTTGTTTTGGTAAATGAAAAAATTCTTAAAGAATACAACTTAAAACCTATGGCAAGGATAATAGCGTATAATTCTATTGGTGTTGATCCACTTTATGTCATGGAAGCCCCCATCCCCGGAACTAGGGCACTACTCGAAAAAACAGGTATGACGATAGATGATATAGATGTCTTTGAACACAATGAGGCGTACGCTTCAGCCAGTGTTGCAGTGAAAAAGGCATTAAATATTGATGACGAAATATTTAACATAAATGGAGGCGCAGTTGCACTTGGACATCCAATCGGGGCAAGTGGTGCCAGAGTACTTACCACATTACTATATAATCTAATTGAAAGGAAGGGTAGGTTTGGCATAGAAACTATTTGCCTTGGTGGTGGTAATGCGGTCTCAATATTGGTGGAAAATCTCATGAGGTGATAAATATGAAGGTGGGTGTTTTTGGTGCAGGTACAATGGGTAGAGGTATAGCACAAATATTTGCCACTTACGGGCACGAAGTAGTGCTTGTGGACGTTGAAGAAAGATATATCAATGCTGGTATTGAAGGCATTAGGTCAAGTCTCAAGAAACTCAAAGAAAAGGGAACAATTACAGAGGATGTGGAAAGAATTATCGACAGAATTAAAACAACAACAGAAAGAAAATCTGTAAAGGATGCAGATCTCATAATTGAAGCTATAGTAGAAAAATTTGATTCTAAGGCAGAACTTTTTAAAGATCTTGATTCTATTGTAAATAAAAATGCAATATTTGCTTCGAATACATCCTCAATATCCATTACAAAACTTGCTTCCCAGACAACAAGACAGGAAAAATTCATTGGCATGCATTTCTTCAACCCTGTTCCACTGATGAAGCTTGTTGAGGTGGTAAAAGGATACTCAACCTCTGAAGAAACGATAAAATTTACAATTGACCTCGCATCTTCTTTGGGTAAGGTGCCTGTGCTTGTAAGTGATTATCCTGGATTCGTTGCCAATAGAATACTAATGCCCTTAATAAATGAGGCAATATTTTCTTTAATGGAAAGTGTAGCAACAAAAGAGGACATAGATAAGGTAGCAAAATTTGGTCTAAACCATCCTATGGGTCCTCTCGAACTTGCTGATCTGATAGGTTTGGATGTATGCCTTGATATTATGAACGTTCTTTACCAGGATACAGGTGATCCAAAATACAGACCAGCACCTCTATTGAAGAAAATGGTGGCTGCTGGAAAACTTGGGAGGAAGACTGGGGAGGGATTTTATAAATACAAATGAATTATTTGCATTCACCTCTTCCTGCCAATGAAATAGTGGGCATCCATTTAAGATTCACCACAAAGCGAAAGGTTGTGTGTTCAGGAATCCCTTCAATCCCTGAGCTAGGTC
>CAYSIM010000057.1:0-235 GCA_964431165.1 uncultured Thermoplasmatales archaeon
TGATGCTAGCAATGGTATATATTCAGGTTACATAGTTCTAACAGGAGCAAGTGGATTCAAACAGCTCATACCCACTTCAGTTGCTGTAAAAACAGATGTGAACCAGGTGAACAGTGTATATGCATTTGGTGGAAATGATAAATACAGTACGCAGCCCCTATACAATAATGGTCTCATGTACGGAATGGGTGCTCTCGACTGGAGGGACGAATCCGGGGATGTGAGGTTCTACTAC
>CAYSIM010000057.1:269-7467 GCA_964431165.1 uncultured Thermoplasmatales archaeon
CCTCAATATCCAGGTGGTATGGAATGATCCATATACATCCATGGATGTTTTCGTCCTTGATCCATACGGTATGATCATAGGAAGCACTGTTCCAATGCTCTGGAACTACTATGGAGGTGGAGAATTCCTGCCATCAAACAATATGCTTAATGGAACATCTTTAACTGTACCTGTAGATGGAACTGGTCTATATACAATCGTGTTGCACCAGACAAATGCTGGAGGCGGTGTATGGCCGATAGAGGTAAGCGGAATAGTCCAGACGGAAGGAATAACCATAAGCGGTCTATCACCTTACATGTACGGTCAGGCAAATGCAGTTTACCAGATTTCATCACCTGTGCCAATAAGCTCCTTACAGTACAGGGTTGATACAAATGCATGGATAAATCTACCTGTTAACTCGCTCAGCTATGCATCAGGTTCAATAAGCATTAACATATCCTCTTTATCCGTTGGTCCACATACATTGAAAGTAATGATGAGTAATAGCTGGGGACTTTCATACCTTGCCACGTACGTTGTAACGAATGTTGGTCCTGCTCCAAAGATCACAATCAATAGCCCGTCAAATAACGCCTACGTGAAGGGAACAATCAATGTATCATTCACCGTAAGTGGAAGTTATATTTCCAAGACAACGTTGATGGTGGACGGTATTGCATATCCATTCACAGCTAATTCATTGCTATTAAATACATCATCTCTTACGGATGGACCGCACACAATCACCGTCACATCAACCAATATGGCAGGGTACTCCGGAAGTGCAACAATAAAAATCATAGTGAACAATAATGCACCATATGCAGAAATAACATCACCTTCACCTGGATCCTTTGTAAAAGGTATTGTAACTGTGAACTATGTGGTGAGCGGTGATTACATAAAGAATGTTACACTCATGCTTGATAATAAAACGATAAACGAAACATTCAACAGCCTTAACTTTAAAGATGGAAGCCATGTGCTCAAACTGACGGTGACAAATGAAGCTGGCACAGCATATACCACCAGCGAGTCAATTTATATCCTGAATACACCACCAACAGTCACAATCACATCACCCAGCACGACAGGAAAGCTCAATGGAACAATAGCAATAACATTCACTGTTTCAGGTGATCACGTGAATTCCGTATGGTTATACATAGATAACATGGGCTTCAACGTAACAGGATTGAATTCATATGCATTCAACACCACAGGTCTTGCAGATGGAAACCATACCATAAAGGTGGTGGCTAGCAACTTTGCAGGAAGCACTTCCAACAGCATTACCATTGTGACAAACAACCAGGCACTTGCAAAGACCAAGACACAGAATGCAATAAACAATGCAGTATCCGGAACCTATGTGATCGCTCTTCCAATAGGTCTTGTGGTAGGACTTCTCATTGGTATACCCATAGGTTACATATTCAAAAAGGGCAAGAAGGGCGGAGTAAAGCCCTGGCAGGAACCACCGAAGGAAACAACTGAGGAGAAGAAGGAATAAATTCTTTCCAATTTTTTTATTTTTTATTAAAATTTCATTTTCACTGCCTGCGCATGCGGTATTCCCTGTATTCTTATTATGTTATCCCTCTGCACCAGACCCTCCTCTATTGCAATGGATACTACACCCTCACCCACAAGATTTATCACCGTTGCGATCCTTAGGGCATTCCTGAAGGTCTTTTCATTTACAAATTTATCAAGGTAAAAATCCTTCTTTACCTCTATGTGGAATTCACCCTCCTCATACCTTTTTCCCAGGAGATCGGGATCACAGGCGGCAAGAACCACCTCATCCCTTATTTTCCATATCCTCATTGCAATTTTCATTCCCATTGTAATATCTTTACAAATTAAAAAAGTTTTTAACTTTTATTTCTTTACACTTAAATGTGTCAGATATATCAGAACAGATTGATAATGTTAAGGTATCAAAATTCCATTATAAAATGCTGCTCCTTTCAGCAGCAGGAGTATTTCTTGACGGTTACGATCTTTTCATAATAAGTGTAGTTCTCCTTTTCATTAAACCCATATGGGTAAATACCCTACCCCTGGAGCAAAGGGGAGTGGTAACGGGATTCATAGCTGCCTCAGCACTTATAGGCATGTTTGTGGGTGCCTTTACGCTTGGTCATTACACAGACAAGATAGGAAGAAAAACAATGTATGTTATTGATCTACTCTTTTTTGTTGTTTTTGCAGGTCTTTCAGCTCTTGCGCAGGACATTTACCAGCTTATAATATTCAGGTTCCTTCTCGGTATAGGTATAGGGGCAGATTATCCCATAAGCTCCACATACATTTCCGAATTCGCACCCGCGGAGAAAAGGGGTAAGATGATTTCATCCACCTTCACGTTCTGGGGCATAGGTGCATTGACTGCAGCTGTGGTGGGATATTTCATCGCCCTCTGGAATCCCTTAGGTAATGATTCCTGGAGATTAATGCTCCTTTCAGGTATAATACCGGCCGTTGTGGTTATAGCCCTGAGAACAACAATGCCAGAATCACCCAGGTGGCTTCTTTCCCAGGCCAAGACCGACAAGGCATTAAAAATAATAAAAATGTTAAATCCAAAGGCAAACCTGGATGAAATTAATATAAAGGTAAAGAAGGAAAAATCCTCAATAAAGGATCTCATTTCCCCCGTTTATATCAGGAGGACGCTCTTCGCATGGATACCCTGGTTTTTCATGGACATCGCTGTTTATGGAATTGGTATGTACATACCAACAATACTCCAGGCACTGGGTTTCAAGAACCCCATAGATTCAATTTTAGGAACTGCCATACTGGATGTTTTCGGTATAGTGGGTTTCATAACAGCAATTCTTCTCATAGATAAGGTTGGTAGATTAAAGCTTCAGATCTTCGGATTTTTAGGCATGGGACTATCACTCCTCCTTCTTGGTCTTACAAATGGTAGCAATATAATGCTGCTCCTTATTCTATTTGCTATTTTTCAGATATCAGAGAATGCAGGGCCAAACACCACCACATGGGTGGTGGCAACCGAACTATTCCCCACAAGGTTGAGGGGTACAGCCCAGGGTTCTTCTGCAGCCATAAGCAGGGTGGGTGCAATAACAGGTGTTTTCCTCCTGCCCATGATAACGGAATATTATGGTGAATATGCAGCGATTATTGTTGTTTCATTTGCAGCCTTTGCAGGCCTAATAGCCACAATTTTTCTTGGTGAGGAAACAAAATCACTTTCACTTGAAGAAGCATCCAATGTTTTCAGGGAATTCTCCTCATATATAAAGATCTTGGGAAGCAATGTGAAGGAGGCTGCAAAATTACTCTATGAAATGTCCGTGGATTTCAGTAAATTGGAGGAAAATCAGAAGAAGATAAAGGATCTGGAGCACAGGAATGATGAAATACTCTCAGAAATTTTCAACAAACTGAACAGGAAATTCCCAGCACCGATAGATAATTATGATATAGTTTCCATAATAAGAGGCCTGGATGATATAATAGATTCTATAGAGGCAACGAGCAAGAAGATCCTCATCTACGATATAAAGGAAACAACGAATGAAATAATAGCTCTCTCAGAAATTAATCTGAAAGCTGTTTCGGAATTGGAAGATGCACTGAACCAGATCATGGGCATAAGGCTGAGTGAATACTCAGAAATAGTGAACATATGTAAAGATATACACAAGCTTGAAAATTATGCAGATGATATCGTTGATAACGTGATTACGCATCTTGTAAAGAATGGCGATATGATGAGCATTTTAAAATACAAGGAAGTTTACGAAAGCCTTGAAAGGATAACAGATAGATGCGATGATGTGGCGGACACCATTATGAGTTTAATAGTGAAATACACATGAAAAGTTTTTTTACATAAAACAGATACTTTAAACAATGATTGAACATCTAAAAAATATATCGATGAATGTGAAAAAGGCCGTGGATGATTTTCTGGAAAGGGATTCAAAATCTGCAGGTGAAATATTGAAGATAGGTGCTGATGGAACTCCCACATCCAGGCTTGACATCGTTGCGGAAGATCAGGTTTTTAAATATGTAAAGGAAGAGGATTTACCATTTAATATTCTGAGTGAAGAATACGGTTATCTTGATAGGGGATATGGTGAGACATTGATTGTGGATCCACTTGATGGTTCATACAATGCAGAGAATAATATACCATTCTATTCAATTTCCCTTGCCGTAGGCAGGAATAATCTAGGGAACATAAGGCTCGGTTTTGTTATGAACCTGGCAAATGGAGAATACTTCTGGGCAGAAAGGGGTAAGGGTGCATATGCAGGTCAAAATAAAATCTTGAGGAAAAAAAGGGAAGAATCACTCGGTGTCATCAGTCTAGGAAGGAATGTGAAGGATTATGTATTTTCAGTCATAAAAAATACAAGGAGGATCAGATCCATGGGCTGTGCTTCCCTTGAAATGATAATGGTGGCGGAGGGTACGGCAGATTTTTTCATCTATGATTATGGAAAAAAAGGTGTCCTAAGAATAATAGATATAGGTGCAAGTACATTGATCGTCAGGGAAACTGGTGGTAAGGTGCTTGATGCGGATACGCTCACAGATCTCCAAATGAACCTTGACCTTATGGAAAGGAGGAATGTGATAGCAGTTTCAGATTTTTCCGCCTTAGAAAGCATAGGGGGATGGAGAAAATGAGATTCGGTATAGTGGCAAACACGGAGATAAAAAGGACAATTCACGTTGTAAAAAAGATTTACGATTATCTCAATGGGAATCATCAGGTTCTACTGGAAAATAGAACGGCCAGAATGCTCAGAAAGGATGGCGTGGGAATCGATAGCATGGATGTGGATATAATAATAACAGTAGGGGGTGATGGCACAGTTTTGAGAACACTGCAGAATAACAATGCACCCGTTTTTGCCATAAACATGGGAAAGCTAGGATTTCTCACGGAGGTTTTACCCGTAGATCTTGAGTCTTCCCTGGATAGGATAATAAATGGAAATTATTTCATAGATGAAAGAAAGAAACTCAAGGTGGAGATAAATGGAAAAAGGTATCTGGACTGTACCAATGAGCTTGTGATACATACTGCGGAAATAGCCAAATTGAGGACCTATGCCATATATGTGGACGGTGCTCTCATGGAAGATGTGAGGGCGGATGGTATAATAGTCTCTACACCAACAGGCTCCACATCATACGCCCTCAGTGCAGGTGGACCTATTCTCAATCCTGGTATAAGCGGTTTTGTTGTTACATTCATTGCGCCTTTCAGGAGGAGTGCCCCCTCCCATGTTGTACCAGGTAGTTCAAGATTGGAGATTCATCCACTTGATCAGAGGAAGAGAAGTCTGGCTGTTTTTGACGGACAGCTATATGTAAAGGTTTCCAATAAGGATGTGATATCCATAACTGAGAGTGAAACACCTGCCAGGTTTGTAAGGTTTAACCTTAATTTCTACGAAAAATTGAGGGAGAAAAGGATATGATCTACAGGATTAAGAAAGAACTTTTAGAAATGATAATGGAGTCTTCAAGGGATATGTTTCCGGATGAATTTGCAGCATTCCTCAGGGGTGAAGGTGGTGTTATATATGAATTATTGATGCTCCCGGGGACAATCTCAGGAAGGAGGAGCGCCACTTATCAGCTTTACATGAAACCCATAGATTTCACGGTGGTGGGTACTGTTCATTCACATCCATCTGGTGTGACATTACCCAGTGATGAGGACATTCTACTTTTTTCCAGGACGGGTGATATCCACATAATAGTTGGTTTTCCCTTCAGGATGAACGATTTTTCGGCCTATGATAGAAATGGAAAAAGGGTGGAACTCGAAGTGATATAGGTGTTACCATGAAGATAATGGATGGAAATAGGGAAGAAAAAATTCTCTCCGAAAAAGCCGTCCTAATAGATATTTTCAGGGCAACAACGAGCATCGTGGTAATGCTTCAAAGGGGTGTTGAGGAAATAGTGCCATTTGAAAACGAGCATCTTGCAAGGGAATTTTTGAAGGAGCATGAAGATTATATTTCCGCAGGTGAGAGGGATGGTATAAAGATAGAGGATTTTCAATTCGGAAATTCGCCTGTTGAATTCATGGGTGCGGATCTCTATGGAAAAAAGGTGGCATTTGTTACCACCAACGGTACAAGGGTCCTTAAGAAAATTTCATCCAAAAACATATACATAGCATCATTTTTAAACGCGGATTCCATCTTACCTTTCCTGGATGAAAATACCGTTCTCGTATGCGCCAACAGGAGGAATATTTTTTCAATAGAGGATTTCCTCTGCGCATCCTACCTCAAGGCAAGGTATGAGAAAAAATATATTGACTTTGAGAGAATTAAAAAAATAATACTGAATTCCAGCAGCGCTGAAAGGATGAGGAAACTCAACGCTGAGGAGGATATGCTCTTTTCTTTGAATCTGAACATAATTGATATTGTGCCCGTTTACAGGGATGGTAGGATCACAAAAATATGAGGAGAATGAATATTAAGAATAAAAGGAGGAGGATCATTGCAAGTAGAATGGTTCTTCCCGATGTTCCGAAGACTATGGGTATGGGTCCTATAAGTAAAGCACCGCCAAAATCTGTTTTTGTTTCCTCATCCTGAAGGAATGAGAAGAATATGAGGAACATGGCAAGGATCATTAAAAGTGCTATGAGGGCGGAGAATAAACCTGAGCCAAATATCACTGGAAAAAGGAAAAGGCCGAAGAACATCCATCCTCTGAAAACTCCATAAATTGCAAGTAAGATGGATGAAATTAGAATAATAATACCCAAATATAGTGTAAATTTGTTCATAAAGCTACCTCAACTTATAACCGCAGCTTCTGCAGAATTTATCATCGGGATGAACTTCTGCACCGCATTGAGGGCATTTATCCACCTTCAATTTGTATCCGCAGTTCCAGCAGTAGGAATCATTTTTATCCACGGTAACTCCACAGTTGGGGCATTTTAATTCCTCCAGTTCTTTTTTAAGAAACTTTTGTGTCTTGATGGAATATCTCAGAGATTCTGAAAAATCATTCCTTTCAAAAGCCTTCTTCGCCTCTTCAAGATAAACAAGGGCACCTTTCCTCTCCTCCATGCTTGAGGAATCGTACATACTCTGTGCCATCTCAAGTGAGAATTTTGCAGCTAGGTAATTCTCTGGGTATTTTTTCTGCAATTTGAAGGTGGGGGAAACATCATCATAGG
>CAYSIM010000058.1:0-1962 GCA_964431165.1 uncultured Thermoplasmatales archaeon
GAAGGTAAAATTTACGAAGTAGAAATTATAGATATCAGCAGAGATGGGGATGGAATTGCTAAGAAGGGAAACTGGACAATATATGTGCCTAAGGCAAAGAAGGGGCAAAAAATAAAAGTGAAAATAGAGAAAATAAAGAAGAATGTTGCTTTTGCAACAATCGTTCAGTAGGTGCAGTTCTATGAAGGAACTTTCAGATTTGATAAAAAGGGAAATGAAAAATCCCTCCCCAATAAGAGAAATAATGAAAATGGCAGAGCCAAAAAATATAATAAATATGGGGTTGAACCCAGAAGATGTTATTTCGTTCGGTGGTGGGTGGGTGAACCATGAGTCTCCTGAGGAACTTAGGAAAGCATATGTTGATGTGGTAAATGATCCGAAAAAATTCCACAATTCTGGAGGATATTCACCCACATCTGGTTTTGATGAAACAAAGGAGGCAATAAAGGAATATTCAAGAATTTTATTCGATGAAAAATTAGATAAAGAAAATATAATTGTTGGTGGAAGTAGCACACAGCTAACAATTGATCTCCTCAGAGTGATGCTTGATCCAGGGGATATCATAATACTGCCAGATCCCACCTATGCAAATTATTATGGACAGATATCATTTGTTTCAGAATCCATAAAAATAAAGAATGTGCCATTTCTTGATAAAAACTGGAAATTCTTAGAAAATAAAAAAGAAGTTCTAGAGAAGATACAGGAAATTATGATGGACAAAAAAACAAAGTTAATGCTGGTTGCATCTCCTGATAATCCAACAAGCCAGATAATACCCCATAACTTTATGGTGGATCTACTCAAAATTTCCAGGGATACAGGAACATATCTGGTTATAGATTATGCTTACAAAACACAGTATTTTGGCGAAAATTATCCAGGATATTTTTCATATACACCGGTCGATTTTGAAAATTTGATAACAATTAATTCGAATAGTAAGTGGGGTAGGGGACTTGGTAGAAGGATGGGGTGGCTGGAGGCCAACACAGAAATAATAAACGCCATGGAAAGAATTCAGCAGGTATCAATTCTATGCCCGGATACACTTCATCAGATGGCTTTTAATAATTTTATAAGAAATAAGGTTGATTTGAAGGAATACATCGATAAGGTGAGAAATGAATATAAAAAAGCGGCGGATGTGACAGTGAATTCCATTAAAAAATATCTTGGGTTCAGATATCTAGATCCGCAGGGTGGTTTGTATGTTCCTGTGGATGTAGGCGAAGATTCGGATCAATTTGTTATTAGGGTGCTAAAAAACACAGGCGTTATTTTTGTTCCCGGGAAAGGATTTGGTAAATCAATGACCAATGGTATAAGAGTATCATACGGACCATTGGTGGGTGACCTGGAAAAAATTAAGAAAGGAATTTCCAGGGTGGGCAGATATATCCATGGAAAATGAGGTACTTGTTGATACAAACGCACTTATGCTTCCATTTCAGAATAAATTGAATATTGAAAAATGCCTAGATGAATTGCTAGGAAAATATATCATAAGAGTACCGGAAAGTGTAATTAGGGAATTAATAAAACTTTCAATAACAAATTCACAGGCAAGGGCGGCACTTGCATATTCAAAAAAATTTGAAATTGTAAAGACATCATTAAACGGTGATTATTCCATTATAAAGCTAGCTAGGGAGAGAAATTGTTATGTTTTAACCAATGATGCACACCTCATTGGAATTCTTAAAAGATATGGTATAAAGGTAATAAGACCTAGAGGTGAAAAGAGGCTTGAAATATTATGAAAGAATCTGAGTTAACATTTCTTCTAAAGGAAATAGCATTAAAAGGTGGAATATACAGATACATTGTTATAAAAACAGGATCCCTGGGAAAAGAGCTGGGTTGTAGTCAGCAAACAATATCCAGGAAAATAAATATGCTTTCTAGATTAGGGTATATAGAGAAATACAATTTTATAAGACCGCATTATGCTCT
>CAYSIM010000058.1:1972-7373 GCA_964431165.1 uncultured Thermoplasmatales archaeon
ATTAGGGTATATAGAGAAAGATGTACTCGTAAAGGGGGTAAGGCTGAAAATAACAAAGAAAGGCATTGATAAATTGAATGAGGAAATAAAAAATTTGAAAGAAATAGAGGTGCTGCTGAATAAAATATCTTTAGAAGGAAAAGTGACCAGCGGAATGGGAGAGGGTACATATTACATGAACAGGGAAGGATATATCAAGCAATTCATTGAACTCTTTGGGGAAAAGCCTTTCCCCGGAACATTAAACATTCTTGTGAATGATGAAGATGCCGAAATTTTAAAGTATTTAAAAGAAAACTACAAATACATCCTTAAAGGATTTATGGAGGAAGGTAGAACATTTGGAAATGTAATAGTACATAGAGCATTAATTTTTGATGAAAATTGTTTTGCAATTTTTCCAGAAAGAGGTCATTATGAAAATATTCTAGAAATAGTAAGCAGAGAAAGCCTAAGAAAAAAATTATCCCTTAAGGATGGGGATACTGTAAAAATAACGATATTTCCCATGGAATGATCATATTATGTTCTGTATTATGTCATCCTTGACCATTTCTCTTTCGCAGTACTTACATTTAATTCTTATAGGATCGGTAGAAACCACATAAAATTCAGGTACAACAGGTTCATTGGAATTTGTAACACAGGCAGGATTTGAACATTTAACGATTCCTGTTATTTCCGAAGGTGGCACAACGTTGTACTTTTCTACTACTTCATAATCCTTTATTTTATTTACGGTAGCATTCGGTGCAATAAGGGCGATTTTAGCAATTTCCTTTGAAGCTAGAAATCTATCTTCTATCTTAACGATATCCTTAAAACCGCTTTTCCTGCTTGTAACGTGTATCCCAATGCTGACAGTGGTTTTCACATTCTCATCTATATTTAGTATTTTCAGCACTTTTAAAGCCATTCCAGAAGGTATATGATCAATAACGGTTCCGTTTCTGATTTTTTCGATTTTAAGCTCTTTATCAGGCATCTAGCGCACCCCCATTATCATGCTAAGAATAGCCATCCTCACGGGCACACCATTAAATGCTTGCTCAAAATATTTTGCGTGAGGTGTATAATCAACATCTGGTGATATTTCATCCACTCTTGGTAGTGGGTGCATAATGATCATATCTTTTTTTGCATTTTCAAGTGTTGAGAGGTCTATTCTATATGAACCAGCTATTTTTAAGTATTCATTTATATCAGGAAATCTTTCCTTCTGTATTCTCGTTACATAGAGAACATCCAGATCGCCTATTACAGAAAGCAAATCGTTAGTTTTTTTCACTTTAATCTTTTCAGATATTTCCCTATCTATATGCTCGGGTAATTCCAATCCTTTAGGTGAAATGAGATAAATATTCGCACCGAAATCTGCAAGTGCCATGGCCAGGGAATGCACCGTTCTCCCATATTTTAGATCACCTAACAGACCTACGCTTAGATTCTCTATTTTTCCAAGATTTGACCAAATCGTAAAAAGATCAAGAAGAGTCTGAGTAGGATGCTGACCTGCCCCATCCCCTGCATTTATAACAGGGTGTTCTGCAAATTTGCTTGCAAGTTTGGCTGCCCCCTCATAGCTATGCCTTATCACTATTATGTCAGAATAAGAATCCACTATTCTAATAGTATCAGCAAGGGTTTCCCCCTTAGATATGGATGTTGATTTTGGATCGGCAAAACTGAGAACTTCGCCTCCAAGCCTGTGCATTGCTGTTTCAAAGGAAAATCTTGTTCTTGTACTCGGCTCAAAGAAAAGTGTAGATAGTATTTTACCTTTCAGAAGATCTATGCTCTTTCCCTTTGCTATAGGGATCATTTCCTTCGCAACTTCAAAAATTTCAAATATTTCCCTTTTTGTCAGGTCTTTTATGGTTATAATATCTTTTCCTTTTAACATCATAATTAAATAGACATCATTTATTTAAATCTTTTAGAGTTTAAGCCCTCAAGAATTTTTTAAAAATTTAATGAAGTAATTTTTCTGAAGCTTTTTCCGGAATTTTAGAAGGAATTTTAAATATATTGATTTTATATATAATAGTGCATGTTATAAAATATATAAAAGATTCCTATACTTCGCTGAATAATATTATAAATCTCATGAATAAGTTTGTTAATGGCATTAATTTATGTATACAGATCGCTTTTAAAAATAATTTAACATTAAGGTTTTCAATCTCTAAGGAAATATCCTTTTCCCATTAAATATGGCATATCATCTTTTATTACATTGAAATGATTAATAAGACTTTTTAAATCATAAGGAATTGATTAAGAAAGAAAATGGACAATTATATGAAGAAATAGTCCCGTATAGATATGGAAAGTGGATGATGGTATGTAAATATTTATGATAGGATTTCTACAAAGCCAAAGTTTGGATTTGCAATTTTTTTATTAATGAGTATTGTATAACCATATATATGAATCTCGAAACCATAATTCTTGAGGCAATAAGAAAGGCTGAAACAACAATTCCAAAGGATGTTTATGAGCATCTTTTCCAGGCTTACAATATAGAAAAGAATGAAATATCTAAATCCCAGCTTAAGTCAATACTTGACAATGTTGACTATGCTAAGGAAAAATCACTCCCCATATGTCAGGATACAGGGACACAGACTTTTTTCCTTGATGTGGGTTATGATTTTCCATTCAAAAAAGAAATTGTTAATTCTATTACAAATGCAGTTTCAAAGGCAACACATTCATATTACATAAGACCCAATGCTGTAGATCCCTTTTCTGGAAAAAATCCAGGCAATAATGTGGGCAGATTTATACCCTACATAAATTGGTATCTTAGGGAAGGCGATGATGCTACAATTTACGTTCTTCCAAAGGGTGGTGGATCTGAAAATGCAAGTGCTCTATCCATGCTTAAACCAGGAGAGGGTATCAAGGGAATAAAGAAATTTGTTGTGGAGACCATAATTAAGGCAGGAGCAAATCCTTGCCCACCAGTGATAGTAGGTCTCGGCATAGGTGGAGGATCAGATCTCTCCATGATCTTGGCCAAGAGGGCATTACTCAGACCTCTTGGGTCTAGGCATGAGGAAAAAAGGGTGGCGGATCTTGAACTTGAGTTATTGGATTTGCTTAATAAAACAGGTGTAGGCACTATGGGCTGGGGAGGAACAGTTTCCGTACTCGATGTACATATAGAGTATGCCTACAGGCATCCTGCCTCTTTACCAGTGGGCATCGTTATACAGTGCTGGGCTGATAGAAGGTCAAAGGTGCATATAGACAAAAATGGTAATGTGGAGGTGACACAATGATATATCATTTTAGAATTCCGGAAGATATTGAAAAAATAAAGGAACTTAATATGGGTGATGTTCTTTTCATTACAGGAAAAGTTTTTACTGCAAGGGATGAAGCCCATCAGCTTATGCTTGAATTACATGAAAAGGGTGAAAAACTTCCTTTTGATCCATCAAAAATGGTTCTTTATCACTGTGGTCCTGTGGTAAAGAAGGAAAATGATGAATGGAAAGTTCTTGCAGCGGGTCCTACCACCTCTTCAAGGATGGATTTATTCGAGAAGGAAGTAATAGAAATTTATGGAGTTAAAATTATAGTTGGAAAAGGTGGTATGGGAGACAGGACGGCTGAGGCACTTAAGAAGATTGGTGGTATTTATGCTACTTACACGGGTGGAGCTGGAGCACTTGCTGCTAAAAGTTTTAAAAAAGTGGAAAATGTCTATTACTTGGAGGAGCTTGGTTCGCCTGAGGCTATGTGGATATTTGAGGCTGAAAATTTTGGACCTTTGATAGTTTCTATAGATCCAAAGGGAAATAACTGGAACAAAATTTCTAGAGAGGAAATGGAAAAAAGAAAAAAGGAGATTTTTAAATTGATCGACCATGAAAGTCATTAAGAATGCATCTGAAATAATCACGATACCGAACGATGGCAAAAGTCCCAAGAAAGGATTAGAAATGCGAGATCTTGGAATAATTAGGAATGCAAATATCTGGATAGAAAATGGGAAAGTAATAAAAATTACTAGGGAAATGCCTGATAATCCAGAGGAAAAGATAGATGCATCTGGTAAAGTAGTCATACCTGCCTTTGTGGATCCACATACGCATCCCGTATTTTCAGGCTACAGGGATTTTGAGCTTTCTCTCAAATTACAAGGAAAGAGCTACCAGGAAATACTTAGATCCGGAGGCGGTATTTTTTATACTGTTGAAAAAACAAAAAATGCAACTGAGGATGAACTTTTCCAGGAATCAGCTAAAAGAATAGAATATATGATTAAAAATGGTACACTTGCAGCTGATGCTAAGTCAGGTTACGGTCTGGATATTGAAAATGAAATAAAGATTCTTAAGGTAATAAAAAGACTTTCAAAAGAATATCCCATAGACCTGATACCTACGTTCCTTCTCCATGTGATACCAAAAAAAAGGGAAGAAGGTGATTATGTTCTGGAAATAATTGACAATCTTGAAATTTTAAAGAAATATGCTGTTAATGTGGATGTTTTTTGTGATAGAGATGCTTTTTCCAAGGAATGGACAGATATTTTTCTTAAAAATGCTCATGAAAAAGGCTTTGGATTGAAAATGCATGCGGACGAATTGGAATATATAGGATGCAGTTCCTTGATTAAAAAATATAATTTTCTATCAATAGATCATCTTCTCAAAACACCTGAAGAGATAATAAAATATATGTCTGGAAAAAATACTGTTGCAGTTCTATTACCTGGAACACCCTTTTCCCTCTTTCAGGAAGAATTCGCAAACGCAAGAAAATTCATAGATAACGATGTTCCCGTTGCCATAGGAACCGACCTAAATCCTAATTGCTATACAGAGAGTATGCAGGAAATAATATCTTTATCCATATATAGAATGAGGATGACGGTGGAAGAGGCCTTAGTAGCATCTACCTACAATTCTGCAGTAGCATCTGGAATCCAGAACATGTATGGTTCAATAGAACAGGGAAAGGAGGCAAATCTTCTAATAATGGATGTAAAATCATATACCCAGATAGGCTATCATTTTGGTGTAAATCTTGTATCTGATATTATAAGAAAAGGTAATTTAATTTAAATCCACTTTTTCAATTTTTTTTTTAATGTGTGAAATAATAAATTGGAGTAAGATTCCTATCTTTACTTTAATTTTTAAATGTAAAGAGTATGATAGAATTCTGCTTTAATTCCCACCTTTTCAAAGGTAGGATACAGAGCAGATATATCCAAATATTATTCTATATAAAAATAAAAGATTATGGAAATGTTGAAGGCGATTAAGATACCTATTCTCAATGAAATTAAAAAAAGGAGAAGGATATTATAAATCTAATTTCTGAGCCTATGATCTATACTGTCAAATTATATCTTGATATTATTGTGAAGAATGATATAATT
>CAYSIM010000059.1:0-7253 GCA_964431165.1 uncultured Thermoplasmatales archaeon
TCCGGAAAAAAACTCTAGAAAAATTAGGTCATCAAATTTTTTAAAAAGTATTTTTACAAGGATTCTTTATAGAAAAAAATTTTAATCACTCTAACTATATTTACCTTGTATGCATCTATTCAGGAAAAAAGATGAAAGGAGGGTAACAGAAAATTATTTGGATCAGGCTAGCCACCTCCTGAATGCATCACAGATACTCCCCGAGTCATATAATGCATTAATAAATCTAGATTATTCCACACTTGAATTACTTGAGAAAAATGTGAGGGAAATTACATTCAAGGAGAGATCTATTAAAAAAGAAAATGAAAAGATGCTTTATGAGGGTTTACTATTTCCAGAGGATAGATTCCTTTTCATTACACTTTCAGAGAAGCTCGACAGGGTAATGAACAAAATAAATCAATCTCTAAGGGCAATGAATGAGAGGCAAATACCATTACCTGGTGTTAATTTTCTAAAGGAATCAGGATTCAGGGATTACATAGAGTTGACAGTAGCCTCTGTAAGAAAACTCCAGAGTGCATTGGAAAATCTTTTCGATGATGGTAGTAAAATTATGGAAATATGCAATGAAATAGAAGAGATAGAAAACAGAATAGATGATATAAAACTGAAAATACTGAAGGATCTTCACAAGATAGAAAAGGACCTTGATGTCTTCACAATAATGCAGATAGAAAATATGGTGCGCAGGATAGACGAAATTAGTGATGAAGCGGAGGATACCTCTGACATCATAATCCTGGTAAAAGCATTAACATTACCATAACGATCAATGCGGATAAAAGGGGTGTTATTGCCCAAGAAAGTATTAATTGGTTAACCTTCTTGAGATTCAGTTCACTATAACCCTTTGAAATACCTGTACCCACAAGAGAACCTATTGAACTCTGCGTTATTGAAACAGGCAAATGAAGCTGTGTGAATGTTTCCAAAACAAGAAATGATGAAAATTGTGATGCAATTGCTCTTTCCCTTGTTAAACGCAATATGGATTTTTTCACCGTATCATAGGTGAAGTAATTAAGGAAAATAGTACCTGCAAAAATGCCTATAATAATGAAAATTAGGGATATAATTTCACTATCTATCGCAAAGAGGAATCCCATTGTATTTGCACCCAGTGAATAAGAAAGAATGGCACTGGAAAAAATGAGTAATATAAAATTTAATTTTGAATTGGAAATTTTTTTCCTTTTAAAAAATCTCCTGTAGATAAAAAACCCAAGGAATATGGAAATGAGAAATGATGCAATCCAGGATACAAAAATAATGAAAACAAAATCATTCAGGGATTTATAGTATAGGGCATATCCCATTACGGCACCTGTGAAAACCATGCCAGCTGAAAGGGGTACAGAAAGTATAGAAAATATGATAAGTATTAAAAGTGATGGAATGAGAATATATATTGGTAAAATGTGTATGGGTGTTATTATGGGAATTGAAGCAAGCATTTTATTCCCCTCCACTGTTAAACCAAGAGTAATGAAAAATGCAACAAATATAGAGGATTCCAGACCGCGCATAAGTCCTGAAGCCCTTATGGGTCCTATTATAAGCGAACTGTTGTTACCCGAAATTATCAAGGAGAGGAGAAATACCAATAGGAAATTTATATTCACGGGATGGTGATCACCTTTTTAAATTTAAAACTTTTAATTTTTTTAAAAAAATTAGAAAAAGTCTTCAAGTGTACCCTTTTTCTTTTTCTTTTCATTATCGAATAGTGTTGTTTGTCTTTTCCCTGTCATCAATGCATTTTGATCAAGTTCAAAGACCTCAGTTATCCTGGAGAGTGTTTCAGCAATTCTTCTTGCATAGTATTCATAATCAGGTCTCTTGTTGAAGGGTCTACCATTTACATACGGTTCAACCTCTTGAGGGCTTTTTCTATCATTCACAACTACCCAGGAAACCTTCATTCCAGGAACGAACTCATATCCCATTTCTTGGAGTTTTCTGGCGGCCTGGACGTTGGGCATAGAATCTGGGTTTTTATACTGCTTTATGTCTCTTACGCTCCTGGAGATGACAAGCTTTTCAATAGGAACCTGACCCTTCTTTACCTGATCTATGATCTCTTTAGATCTTTTCTTCGCTTCTTCAAGTTTTCCATCAAGAATTAATTGAAAAATTTCCATAAGGATCTCACTCTGAAGATCAAAACTGTCCGTTCTTCTTGTTTCATAACCCCTTACAACTATCGTTCCCCTCTCCTCAGGTGGATAAACCACCCTCCCCACATACCTTTTCTTAGCGCCATGGGAAAAGAACGGTTCAAGAACCTGTTCAAATTCAAATATTAAATTTTCCTTCTTTGAAATCTCCTCAGCTATTTTCTCCCCGAATTTTATAGTATTATCCAGATCCTGTGAAGGTGAAATGAAAAAAACGCTATCCGTATCTCCATATACCACTTTTATACCCCTTTCTTCCAGATCCTTGATAACACTTTTCACAGTTTCCCTTCCAAAGGAAGTAATGCTTGAACCTATTTCCTTATTGGTAAATCTGTAGAATGAAGAGGCAAAAACTCCATAAAATGAATTCATAAGTATTTTTATTGCCTGCTGCAGACCATCATAGTATCTCTTCATTTCACCTTCAGATTTTTTCATCTTTTCTTTTATTTCATCCCTCTGTGTCATCAGATTTTTTAGTATCCTGGGTACAAGTCCCTCCTTCACATCCTTTGATAGGAATCTTGCGCCTGAAGGGCTCACTATGGTACCTTCTTTGCTGAGTGTTGTAAAACATATATTATATTTTATAATGATTGAAGGATACATGGATTTGAAATCTAGAACACATACCCAGTGATAAAGACCCGGTTCTATGGTATGTACATAACCACCCTCTATTCTTTCTTCCTCCTCTTCCTGTGACATCATAAGTGGTACGCCAATGCCATTTCTGTCCGCTTCTCTTATAAGTATTGAGTCTATAAGTGTTGAAGCTCCTGAATTCATAACATCATCTAGAGGTAGTTTTGAAACTGAGGAAATATCCTGATATTTTCTCAATACTTCAATTTTCAAAAGTATTTTAAGAGCAAGTACTGCATCGTTAATGCAATATTCTATTACCTTTTCCCTGTTATTTTCCCATTCTTCATCCATCCTCGATCTGTCCACATCCATCTTCTCTTCTCCAAGTAGATCCTTTGCCACTGCATTAAGTGTTTCCTGCTTTGGCTTTATTTCTCTCTTCACATTCCACCATGCATCTGCTACAATCCTTCCATGTACCCTCCAAAACTGCCCCATTATTCTCTGGGGTTCACTTCCATCCCTGCCTATTGGAAATCCTATTTTCAATTCCCTTGACAAGTCTATAACGTATGGTAGATCATATCCATCTATATTGTAACCCGTTATGACATCCGGGTCCTCCTTCCTTATTAGATCTATGAATTTTTCTATTATTTCCCTGTTATTTATTCCCTCTATATGGTGAGTTTTAAAATTACCATTTTCATAAATTGCAACACCAACAGTAAATATTTTCTTTTCCTTAATTGAATTCTCTATGTCAAATGAAAGAATTTTAAGGTCAGGAATAAAAGGATCCACATTCTTTATGCTATTTGCATTCAGAATAAGGTCTGTGGTATATTTATCATTCTTAATCTCCTCTCCATCAACCTCAATGCAGGAACCAAGATCCAAATCGTATATGAATCTGTGATGGAAAGGTATATCAGCGGCCAGTACCTGGCATCTTTCCCCTGCAATTTTCCTGTAATTAGGAACTTTCCAGGGAGCATGAAGAACAATCTTTTTACATCTCTTTGTTTTTCCGGAAACCCAGAGATCATGGTCCTCAATGGAAATTATTTCAGGATCTTTTTTCCATAGTTCAATTAGATCCTCGGGCGGTTCCACAACAAAAAAATATGGTCTGAAATTTCTATACCTAACGGTGACACTCTTTCCATTTTCACTCTTTCCAAATAGTTCCACAACAACATTTTTTTCATCGGATCTATCGTATGAGCCAGAGAGTATTCGCAATTTCACCTGCATAATTTTTTAATCCTATGAGAGTTAATTAAACTTTCCACGGGGAAATTTTAATATTTGGTAAATCATTATTTTTTATTATGAAAATAGAGATAGACGGATGGAAATTCAATCTTAGATTTTCAGCATCTCATTTCATACCTTTCCATGGAAAATGTTCCAGGCTACATGGTCATGATTACGGCGTAAAGCTGATCATAGAAGGTGATATTGATGAAAACTACATGCTTATGGATTTTGTTGATCTAAAGAAAAGAGTTAGGGATATAATTGAAAAATTGGATCACCATGTTCTTATACCTTTAAAATCAAAGTTTATGGATGTGCAGGAACTTGAGGCAAGGGTAATAGTATCATTCCAGGATAAGGAATATATTTTTCCAAGTGAGGATGTTTTCTTCATGGAAATTGAGATAACAACAGCTGAGGAAATATCAAGATATATTTTGGATAATTTGATTAAATCTATGGAAATGGGAAAAAATATAAAAAACATAATGGTATGTGTGGAGGAAGGGCCAGGACAGGGAGCCTGCGCTGAAAAGGTGTTGAAAAAATGAAAGCAGTAGTATTATTATCAGGCGGTCTTGATAGTTCCACTGCACTAGCGATTGCGATAAAAAATGGTTATAGTGTATTTCCCATTACATTCAGGTACGGTCAGAGGCATTCTAGGGAGCTTGAGAGCGCAATCAATATATCCAAGTATTACGGTCTTGATTTAAAAATAATAGATATTTCTCTAGACAGGATTGGTGGAAGTGCACTCACAGGGGGCTATGAAGTTCCTGAGAGAAAGGATCTTTCAGATTTGGAGAATGGAATACCTGTCACCTATGTTCCTGCGAGGAATACAATATTCTTGTCCATAGCACTTTCTTATGCTGAAAGTATTGGAGCAGAAAAGATATTCATAGGAATAAATGCAATAGATTATTCCGGGTACCCTGATTGCAGGCCTGAATACGTGGAAGAATTCAATAGGCTTTCAAGATTGGCTACGAAAGTTGGCGTGGAGGGAAAACCCATAGAGGTGATAGCACCTCTTCTTCATATGACCAAGGCTGAAATTATAAAAAAGGGAAAGGAGCTGGGGGTACCTTACGAGCTTACATGGTCCTGCTATAGGGGTGGTGAAAAGGCATGCGGTAAATGTGATTCCTGCCTTCTTAGGTTGAAGGGATTTATGGAGGCAGGCTTGTACGATCCTTTGGAATATGAATACTATCCTAAATTTTACCTCAATTATCTGGAGGGTAAAAAATGATTCTCGGGCTTTGCTACATATGCGGTAAACCTGCTACACATGTATGCAAAATTTGCGGTAGACCTGTCTGTGATGAGCACTATGTGGCATCGCTTGGAATCTGTACATCATGTTATTCATTAAAGAAGAGGAAGGGACTTTAACCTGTCAAGATCTGCTATGTATAGATCTCTAATATCGTTTATGCCATAATAGAGCATTGCAAGCCTTTCCAAACCTAGGCCCCAGGCAAGCACCCTGTCCTTTATGCCGAGGGGTAACGTTACCTCAGGTCTGAAAACCCCTGCCCCACCAAGTTCAAGCCATTTTCCTCCCGTGTAAACATGGACCTCCACGCTAGGCTCTGTATATGGAAAATAGGATGGTTTGAATTTTATCTGACTGAAACCTAGGGAGCTGTAAAATTTATGTAATGTACCTAAAAGTATAGAGAAATTACTTCCAGGTTCTACCATTACCCCTTCTATCTGATGGAATTCTGGGAGGTGTGTCGAATCCATATTTTCTCTTCTGAAAACCTTACCCACCATAAATACCCTTATAACACTATCTTCTCTATGATCATATAGATATTTTATGGAATTCACAGTAGTATGAGTCCTTAATATATTTTTTTCTGCAATTTTTGCATTCCATGAATACTTCCAACCCCTGGAAATACCCCCACCATTTTCATGTATCCTTTTAACAATGGGTGCATAATCAGGTAGTTTGGTGGTGGAATCCATATAGAATGTATCCTGCATATCCCTGGCAGGGTGATCCTGCGGTATGTAAAGTGCATCCATATTCCAGAATGAGGGAACAATATAATTTCCATCTATTTCATTGAAACCCATAGAAAGGAAAATTCTTCTTACCCTTTCTATGAATTCCGTAAGTGGATGTTCCCTTCCCATCTCCTGCAATGGGGCAAACATCCTTATATCATATCTTTTAAGATCCTTTTCTTTCCATGCCCCTGTTTGAATATCCTCAGGCGTTAACTGTGTAATTTCTTCCTTTATTATGAGATCTTTTTCATCTATTGAATTACCTATATTTGTTAATGTTATTACTCTTTCTATAATATCCTTTTTTTCAACAAGACCCCTTCTTAAAAGCTTCTTAAGATTTTCTTCATCAAGATTTCTAAAATTTTCCAGGTTCTTCATATTTTTTTTCACAATTTCCTCTGCTTTCTCTCTATCCGTTAAAAATATTTTTCCATCCTTTATCTCTACACCATTTCCCTTTAACTGTGCAATTCCTACGGAAACTATCTCCCTTCCAAGTGATTCCTTTAGTTCATCCACGCTGGAATGCTCTGTTGAAATTATTTTATCAAGAAGCCTTTTTTCAGGTAAACCAAATTTCAACGCTCTTTCCCCTTCCTCACTTAATTTATAATCTTTTTTCAATATCTCCTCTATCTTAACTGCACCCTTCATCTTTAACCAGGATGCGGCGTTCATTACCTCAACAATACTAAGATTAAGCTTTTCCATAAGTTCTTTAATACTTGCCCTACCCCCAAACTCCTTAAGTGCCTTTATTATCAATTTTTCATTTTTGCTCAATTCCATATATTAAATACAAATACGATACAATATTTTAATTTTTTAGGATGAATTTGGATCTTACCTCTACCTTTTCAAAGATATAATACAGACCCGAGAACATTAAATGCAACATTCTAGATGATAATATGGGATCATGTGAATTGAAAGATGAGAATGCTGGGTATGGAGTGACCCAGCCCGTAAGAGATTCCTTAACATACAACCTTCTGCTACGTGGGAATCTTATCTTCTTCCGTGAGCTTCTTAAAGGGATGCCCACCATTTTAATAGTGGGAGGAGGTCACTTTTAATTTTTTTCTGAATTCATTATGATTGAAATGTTAAAGTTGGTGGATATTTTCAATTTTTTTTTATTTTTGTTTAATTGATCAGATATACTAGTATCTTCTGGACACC
>CAYSIM010000060.1:0-7165 GCA_964431165.1 uncultured Thermoplasmatales archaeon
AGGTTTATATATATCTATCAATATCCTTTCCATTTATTTTTATCAACCCACCCTGCCTTTTAAGTATTCCACCCACAAGCTTTATTATTGTTGTTTTACCTGAACCATTCGGACCAAGGAGTCCAAGTATCTCCCCACTGTTCAGGTTGAAACTCACACCATTCACCACCTTTTTTTTGTTGTAAGAAAATTGTAAATCTTCAACCTCTATCATATTTTCACCCCCAGTATCCCTTTTCCCTCACCAAAAGAATAAGAAAAACAGGTATTCCTATCATTGATGTAACTATACCTACTGGGATTTCCATGATTATATTAAAAGATCTTGAGATTGTATCGGCGATCACCATATATGCACTTCCCAGAAATATTGAAGATATCATAAGATTCCTGTTTCCTGGGCCTATAAGTAACCTGACTATATGCGGAATAACAAGACCAACAAAACCTATAATGCCTGAGAATGCAACGCTTATCCCAGTTATCAGGGAGGAAAGTACGAACAATACTATCCTTTCCTTTTTAACATCAACCCCGAGGGAATATGCATGGTCTTCACCTAGCATTATTGGGTCAAGATCCCTGGATAGTATTGTGACAGAAATTATTGAGGGTACCACCACAAGTGCTGTAATTGAAGCATTTGTCCATGTGGCTCCTGTAAATGTTCCCATCAACCAATAAAAAACAGTTTGCAGATCCTTTCCGAGAAGGTAGAGAAGGAGGGAAACAAATGCACTCAGAAATATGGAAATACCTATTCCTGCAAGCAACATATTCTCGCTCTTCAAGCTTCCTGAAAGCCTGGAAATGATAAGGACGAGAATTGTTGTTGAAAGTGCACCAAGAAAAGCGAAGAATGGGAGGAAAAAAATGTTCAAAAATACGAGGCCAAGGAACATGGAGAGTGTTGCTCCCAGCGCGGCACCAGAAGCTGTTCCCGTTACATAAGGATCCGCAAGTGGATTCCTGAATAGCCCCTGCATTACTGCACCTGAAATTGCTAGGGAAGCACCTACAAGGGCAGCTAGGAATATTCTTGGCATCCTCAACTGCCATATTATTATGGAGTATGCATCATTACTAGGGTTAAAAATCTTTGAGATTACTGTGAAAAATGGAATAGAGACAGATCCTATACCAAGTGATAGCGTAATTGAAAAGAAAAGAAGTATGATGGATATTGCAAGTAACAGTTTACTTTTCATGATTCATTACACCTTATTTCTTTCAGCATTATTTCAATAAAATCCTTCCATATACCTTCACAATCCTTTAGCACTTTCTCGAGCATCTCTTTTCCTTCACATTCCCTTTTCTTATAAGGTCTTTCCGTTACCATGGATCTGTACATTCTCCTTGCTTCTTCAGCCTCCTGATTATTACCTTTCCTGGATGCTGCTGCAGCAAAGGAAATCCAAGAATATGCATAATTTGGGTCCTCGTTTATGGTTTCCTTAAAAAGTTCATAGGCAAGATCAACTTTACCAATTTTAAATGCTGCCCAGCCTGCCCATAGCTTTGATCTATTTTCCTTTTCCATAAGATGAAATTTGAGCGCATTTTCATAGGCAATTTTACTATTTTTTAAATCGCCCATCCTTTCCAAACAGTTTGCCATCCCATGCCATAGGGATGCATCTTCTGGTCTTAATTTTAAAAGTATACCGTAAATATAGTAAGCCTCCCTGTATTTTTTAGCACATATTAATGCTTCCGCCACTTTATAAATTTCATCGAAACTTTTACACATAAAAAGAGTTAAATATTTCAAGTATTTTTACCTTTTGTAAAGTAAAATTGAGGTGAAAAAAATGAAGAAAAGTTTAACAATTGTTCTTGTAATCTTACTGGTAGTAGCTAGCTTCGCGGCTGGATATGCTGTACAGTATACCTCAAAGAAACAGAATATTACCAGCAATACAGTGACTGTTATTGATGATGAGAACAATGTGGTGACTGTGAAACAACCTGTAAACAGAATAGTTTCCCTTGCTCCATCATGTACAGAAATACTGTTTGCCCTTGGACTGGGTAAAAAGATTGTTGGTGATACAATTTACGATGATTTCCCAAACGCCACAAGAAATATTACAAAAGTGGGTGGGCTCACCAACATTTCTGTGGATAAAATTGTGAATTTAACACCTGACCTGGTTCTCTCATATCCTTTGAATTCCCCGCAGAGTATAAACCAGTTAAAAACCCTTGGAATACCCGTTCTTATTCTAGATCCAAAAAATATGCAGGGAATACTCCATGATCTAGTGCTCGTTGGCTATGTCACAGGAACATATTCAAATGCAACAACGCTTTCAGAAAAATTGAATTCCTGGCTATTCTCACTTTACAATGTTACATCCACAATACAGGCAAAAGAAAAGATGTTTTATCTTGGATGGTATCCACAACTCTGGACTGCGGGTGAGGATACTTTCATAAATGAAATGATAGTACTCGCTGGAGGAATTAACATTGCTTCCGGAGGATATTCCTGGTACGAAATGAGCAAGGAATCCCTTATAATGGAAAACCCACAGTGGATAATACTTTCACAAGATCAGAAATACCTTATCTCCCAGGTTGAAAATGATTCCTCTTTGACGAATGTAACAGCGATAAAAGAAAAGAATTTCCTTGTTTTGAATGATTATTTAATACAGCAGCCTGGACCACAGATGTTCGTAGGTATAGAGATCATTTTCAAGACAGTATATCCACAGTATGCATCCAAGGTGCCGCAATTAACTTTGCAGGATATATTTCCTGGATTCACATGATTACTAGGATCTACCACATTACAAAATTTCCAGATTTTTCCTCCTATATTTTTTTCTATGGATGTAACTGGGATTGTGATTTTTGCATTTTAAAAAAACATAGATTTGATATTCATCTCCCTGAAAATTATTTTTTTAAAAATTTAAGATTCCTAGAAATGGATGATGCGTTGAACATCCTCATAGGAAATAGCATAAGGGAGGTTTTCTTAGGTGGGGGTGAACCTACAGTTGATCCTTCCCTAGAAGATTTTCTAAACATGTTGAAATATAAAGATATAAGAATTAACTTGCTAACAAACGGTGAATTACTTACAGATGAAATTATTTCAATCGTTGACAGAATAGCCTTCAGCATAAAGAGCATTGATGATGGAATTCATAAAAATTTAGTGCATAGATCCAATGAAAAGGCACTTAGAAATTTGAATATGTTTTTCAATGAGAAATTCACATTTGAAACAGTATACATAAAAGAATTGGGATGCAGAAATGTGTTGGATATTGTAGAATACATTCAGAAATTTGGAAAAGATCTTCATTTAAGAATAGATCCACTAATACCTGTTAACAATAAATTTTCCAGGCCGGAACTTGAAGAGGTGGATAGATGTATAGAAGAAATATCAAAAAATACCAGTGTAAAGGCCTTCAGAATTAAGGGTAGTAGTAAAAGAGCAGAAGTGCTTTATCCATGAATTATGAAACCCTTGTACTTTTAATTGCAATTTCAATAGATATTCTTGGTGAATATCCAAATATTGTGCACCCCGTTGTATGGATAGGAAAAATAATAGAATTTTTTGATTTAAAAAGGAAAAGAAGATCAAATTGGGTGGAATTTATAGAGGGTACTCTACTTTTAATTTTTGTATTAGTGATTTTTCTTTTTACTATATATTTACTTTTGAAATTTACAGAAAAAAATTTGATAGTTAATATAATTATTCAGGCATTTTTCCTTAAAGCTTCATTTTCGGTGGCTTCACTCATAAGGCATGTGAAAAAGTGTGAAACACAGGATATTGAAAATTTGAGAAAAAATGTCTCCATGATAGTGAGTAGAAATGTGAACAATCTTGAGAAGACGCATCTTTATTCCGCTGCAATAGAAAGTGGTGCTGAAAACATTGTTGATTCTATAATTTCTCCACTTTTCTACTTCCTTTTATTTGGCGTTCCAGGTGCATTCCTTTTCAGGATAGTTAATACATTCGATGCAATGGTGGGCTACAGAAATGAGAGATATGAATATTTCGGAAAATTTCCTGCAAGGATGGATGATATTATGAATTTCATTCCCGCTAGGATTGCAGGTTTAATTCTATTGTTATTTAAACCTAAAAGGGTGATAAGGAATATTAAAAAATATAGAAAAATAAAGATAAATGGAATGTACACGATAGCTTCCATGGGGGCTATACTAGATGTAAATCTTGAAAAGATCGGATACTACAGAATTGAAGGAAGCAGGGATCCAACTATGGATGACGTGAAAAGAGTAATTAATTATATAATATATGTGAGCATTATATGGATAGTCTTAGTTCTGATGGTGATGATATTTTATGGTTTGCCATGGTGGTGCTAGGAAAGAAGATTCAGGGTTGATAGATTTTTCATATTCAGTAAATCCATACAGACCGCCATTTCTCAAGGATCTCCTTAAAACTGATCTTTCAGTTTATCCTTATTGTGAATATCTGGAAGATAAAATAAAAGAAAAGTACAGAATAGAGGGAGAAGTGGTAATAGGTGCAGGTATAACGGAACTTCTTTACATGGTTTCATTCACCTTCAAAGGAAAAGAAGCACAGTTAATGTTACATACATATGGTGAATATGAAAGGATGGCAAAGATTTTTAAAATGAAAATAAACTATGTGAAGGATATAGATCCTTATTTTAATTCCTTTAATTTGAAAAAGGGTGTAATATTTTTCTCAAACCCCAACAATCCCACAGGGAAATATTATAGGAATATAAATGAACTTTTTGAAATAGCAGAGAAGAATGGATCCTTTGTTATACTTGATGAGGCTTTCATCGATTTTTCCAAGGAAAAAAATGAATTCTATGGTGATAATGTTATAGTTTTAAGGAGCTTCACAAAATCCTTTGGTCTTCCTGGTATCAGGGCAGGTTATGCTTTCGGCGAAAGAAAAATAATTGAAAAAATGAAATATTTCAGAATGCCCTGGTCAATGGGTGGACTTGGATGCAAATTCATAGAATATGCCTTGAATAGTGATTCATACCTTAAAAGTTCAATCGAAAAAATATGGATTGAAAGGGAAAGGATCTCATTAAAAACAGGATTAAAAACGGATGCAAATTTTTTCCTTGCTGAAATGGGTAGGAAAGGAATTAAAGAAGAGTTAAAAAAATATGGATTACTGGTCAGGGACTGTACTTCATTCCATCTACCAACGGCCATAAGGTTTTCCATAAGGAAAAAGAAGGATAATGAAATACTCCTTGAGGCTCTTGAAAAATATAATATTGGGATACCAAAGGGTGTAAATTATGAAATATAAACCTATTTTTGTAATGGGCACTTCATCCGGAGCTGGAAAATCAACACTTGTTACGGCACTTTGCAGAATACTCACCAAAAAAGGGTTGAATGTTTCACCTTTTAAGGCCCAGAATATGTCGCTTAATGCAGGCGTTGGTATAGGAGGTGAAATGGCATACGCACAGGTGATACAGGCAAAAGCCTGTGGCAAAATACCAGATGTAAGAATGAACCCTGTGCTTTTGAAACCCGAGGAGGGAAAAACACAGATAATACTCAATGGAAAATACTTCTCCACCATGGACCCAAAAAATTATATGCAACTTGACAAAGATTATATTTTTAGCATTGTAATCAAAGATTTTAATTACATAAGTAGAAAAAGTGATATTGTGGTGGTAGAGGGCGCTGGTTCACCTGCCGAAATAAATCTTAAAAATGATATTGCGAATATTAAGCTTGCAAGGAGTATAAATTCAAAAAATATTCTTCTGGCAGACATTGACAGGGGAGGGGCCTTTGCTTCAATAGCAGGAACCGTTGATCTTATAGGCAATGGAATATTTTCAGGATATATTTTCAATAAATTCAGGGGCGATGAATCCCTACTCTATGATGGCATTAAATATTTTGAAGAAAAATACAATCTAACGTATTATGGTACAATACCCTTCATAGATGTTAAGCTTCCACAGGAAGCCTCACTATGGTCCTGGTATGGAAAGGGCGGAAAGATAAAATTATCAATCGTAAAACTTCCGCATATTTCAAACTTTACGGACTTTCAAATATTTTTTCATATAAAAGAGGTGGGTATAAATTTTGCACACACACCTGAAGAAATTGGAAATGCAGATGCTATAATAATACCAGGTAGTAAGTTGACAGTGAGTGATCTAAATTATTTGAAAAGAGAAGGATTCGTGGACAAAATAAGAGAGATGCACAGAGAAGGCACACAGGTAATAGGAATCTGTGGAGGATTCCAGATGATGGGAAAATACATAATAGACAATGTTGAAACAAATTCAGGAAAGGTGGAAGGAATTGGACTATTGGATGCAAAAACAAAATTTTCACATAGTAAAGAGGTGGGTATTATTCAAGGGAGGATTATTTCAGATGAATTTAAGAATCTTCCCATTTCGGGTTATGAGATACATTTAGGCACCACATTGGCAGAAAAACCATTTTCATTAATATTAAATAAGAATGGAAAAAATGTTGAAAAATTCGATGGTAGTGTGGCAAAAAATGCATTCGGCACATACTTCCATGATCTATTTTATAATAAAAGATTTCTGGAATCATTTCTGGAAAAAATCTCTAAAGATAAAGGTATTGAAAGGATCAATGTTTCATATTCTCTGGAAAAGGAGATAGATAGGATTGCAGAAGTGGTGGAAAGGAGTATTGATGTTGGCTCACTTCTTGAAAAATTTTAATTTTTCATTAATATTATGTAAATTTCACCTGTACCATTCAGAAATACCCTTTTCCATAATTTCGAGTAAAATTTTGGAAAAATTTTTTCCTATTTCTGTGGCAAAACCAGCATATTTTGGACCTTTACCCTCATTAAAAGAAAGGAGAAAAGAATCGGATGAAGTGCCAACACCATTTCCATGAACCATTAGAGAATAAACTTTTGTGGATATCATAACGTTAAGCAAGTCCAAGGCAGCACTTCGCCTGAAAGGCTTTTTAATTACAGTGATCATATTGATCGTCTTGGATTTTCTGCAATCTTTAGCAGGAATGCAAATGTAACCTAGACCCAAAGTGATGAGAATGAAAAAATTATCATCTTCATAAACGAATGAATTCTTTTTTAAATTTACTGCAGTCAAGAATGCAACATATTTTC
>CAYSIM010000061.1:0-7124 GCA_964431165.1 uncultured Thermoplasmatales archaeon
GCTCATTTCAAGTGGCATTAATCTTGTATGAATCTGCAGTATTTCCAGTCTTCCCTGTTTATCAGGTATGCCTATTTCAATTTCCCTGTCAAACCTTCCTGGCCTTCTGAGTGCAGGATCTATTGAATCAACAAGATTTGTGGCGCCTATCACTATCACCTGGCCCCTCTCCTTTAGGCCGTCCATCAATGTTAGGAGTTGTGCCACCACCCTCCTTTCCACTTCACCCTGCACCTCTGCTCTCTTTGGTGCTATAGAATCAAGTTCATCTATGAAAATAATGGAAGGGGCATTCTTTTCTGCCTCGTCAAATTTGTCCCTCAGGAATTTTTCACTCTCTCCATAATATTTGCTCATTATTTCCGGGCCATTTATGAGATAGAAATTTGCACCAGATTCATTGGCAACGGCTTTTGCTATGAGTGTTTTTCCAGTTCCTGGGGGTCCATAAAGAAGAACACCCTTTGGAGGTTTAATTCCAAGTCTTTCAAAGAGTTCTGGATGTTTTAAAGGTAACTCTATCATTTCCCTTACCTTCTGGAGCTCCTCCTTCAGACCACCTATATCTTCGTAAGTTACCCTGCCAGTCTCAGAAACATATTCCTCTACCGGTTCCTCCTTTACAACAATATCCGTATTTTCCTTGATTACAAGAACACCCTTTGGCTGTGCCCTTACAACCTTGAATTTAAGTCCTGTCCTTCCTATCAATGTAAGACCTGGGATGATTAGAATATCACCTTCCATAACGGGTCTGTTTAGCAGAGCCCTTCTCACAAATTCTTCTATTCCTTCCCCTAACCTCAATCTCTGGTCCTTTTCAATGAGAGGCGCAAAAACTACAGATTTCGCGGGTTGATAGTTTGCCTTGGCTACTATTACCTTGTCACCCAGCGTTACACCTGCATTCCTTCTTATATCACCGTCTATTCTGATTATGCCTTTTCCCTCATCCTCCACAGGAACTCTGTATACCTTTGCAGCAGTAGTCTTCTTGCTAACGACACCAGTGATTGTAATTATTTCCCCCACTTCTATCCCCAGCTCCTCCCTGGCCTGGGAATCTATCCTTGCCCTTCCCAGACCTACATCCATCTGGGGCGCTTCGTGTACCCTTAATATTATTTCCTTTTTATCCATACTAATCACCTTTTAGTTATCAACAAATGGTTAATATTATTTCCTATTTAAATTTTTCTATTTCTCTCATCCTTTTTACCATCTTTACTGCACCGTGCACTGCTTCCCTTGCCTTCTCTATTCTTTCTTGTGCCTGGAGCCTTGTCTCGCCGTGTCCGCTTATACCCAGGGCCACAGGTTTACCGTATTCCACCTGAAGGTCCTCTATCTTCCTGGCGGCATTTTGCATGATAACTTCATCGTGCTGTGTTTCACCTTCTATAACTGCTCCCAGAGTCACCACTGCATCTATATCTTTCAATTCCAGCAATTTTTTTACACCAAGAGGTATTTCAAAGGTGCCTGGAACAAGTAGTACCTTTGCCACTTCTGCGCCAAGGAATTCAGCTTCCATCTTTGCCCTCTCAAGCATCATCATCGTAATGTCGAAGTTATATTCTGAAGCCACTATACCAAGCCTTATCTTATCCATATTATCACCTCCTTTTACCATCAATATTCACCCCTTACGGGACCTACATCCTCAAATCCCTGCCTCAAACCCTTACCAGCCATCTTCTGGAGGTATTCCGGGTTAAAGAGCAGGTAGTATGCATTTTCAGCGTGTTCCCTTGCCCTTCTTTCAGATAACCAAGCAAGCTCCTTTTCATCCTTTGCCTCATCTTCATGAACAAATACTACAAGAACGTGTTTTCCCACCATTAGTTGCACCTGTATTAGGCCAAGAGCTGCTTCATGCGCGGACATTTTATCAATTTCCTTTGGTCCTGGCATTCCAAGTGCTATTACAATATCACAATTATATTTATCAAATAATATTTTACTGCCCACAGGTAGATCCTTAATGCCTGGAACTGTGTACCTTACTATTTTAAAACCTGTCCCCATACTCTTTAACTGATCAATTGCAGCCTTTCCCATATCATAACGCGCGAATGTGGTATCAACTATCCCTATTATTTTCATTTTTTCTCCCCCTTCTCTTCCTGTTCTATTTCCTTCTGAAATGCATACGCAGCCAATATTTTTCCTATTATTTTTCTAGTTCCATTCAAATCACTTCCTGAATATTTTGGAAGTCTCACCACCTTTACATTCAAACCCCTTCTCCTGCATTCCTCCAAAATAACTTTTTCATCGAAAACCTGATCATATCCGAGAACAATTATGTCCGGTTTTAATTCTTCCACGGTCTTGAACATATCATTCTCATGGCCAAGTACTGCCATATCTACTGGTTTAAGTGAGGAAACCATCTTTAGCCTTATTTCTTCATTCATTATTGGCTGGTGCTTCAATCTTCGAGCGGTAGAATCCCTTGCCACCACTACAACCAGCTGGTCGCCGAGTTTTTTTGCCTCTTCGAGGAAAAATATGTGACCAGGATGAAGTATGTCGAATACTCCGGATGCCATCACTCTGACCAATCTTCCCACCACTCAACAATCTGTTTTCCCTCTATGAAAGGATAATCATGTTCACGAGCATAATTCTTTGCACTTTCATACTCAAGTGAATAACCATCATCCCCAAGCATTTCCACGATAGTTGCTGATGGGACCAAACCTGCCATTATCATCAGTGATGTTGATAGCTCTGTATGCCCTCTTCTCTTTTTTAGCAAACCTTCGGAGGCTATGAGCAAATGAACATGACCCGGTGCCCTGAAAATTTTTCCAAATTCCTTTCTAACATCATTTTGCTTTATACTATCAATCCTTGAAATGAATTTTGCAAATTCCCTGATGGTTAATGCCCTGTCCCTGTCCGGTATACCTGTGAATGTTTTCCTGTGATTTATTGTTATTGAAAATGCTGATTTTTCATCGTAGGGAATATCATTTGGATAAAGGTCCTCGAAAATTTTCAGACCGCTCAATTTAAATATATCAACGAGGTATTTCAATTCCAATTTTTCAGCAATTTCGTGGGTAAGCGTGGTGCATATGAGACCACCTCCATCTTTCCTCATGATCCTTATAATATCGTGTGTGATGAACTGTGAAGGTACAACAATGTCTGTTTCACCCTCCCTGTTCTCACCATCGAAAATGAGCACAGGTGATCCGCTTTTTATTTTTCTAATAACATCTTCCATAGAAACACCATAAATTAACATATTTAATTAATTTTTAGTATTAACTCATTTTTGAGTAAACTTTTTACCAACAAGTGTAGGTCCGTTCCTATCTATTACCCTGTACTTGAACCCCTTTTCCTTTATGTATTCATATTCATGGCCAGCATCGGAGGCATAAATTGCCAGAAAGACCAATTTATCGTTACCAGTATTAATGGATCTGTGGGCATAATCTGGGTCAACGTTTATTATTGAGCCCCTAAACATATTGAAAAATTTTGTATCCCCGGACCTGTTTTCAAGGAGAAGCATTCCAATACCCTGAAAAACAATATATATCTCAGCTGCTGATTTGGAATGAAAATGTCCCTTGGTGAAGTAATATTCATCACCCACCTTTCCAGGCTCAATTACTGTGACAGCATAGGATAATGCTCCTGGTTGATCGAATTTCATTTCATATACTGTATAAACAAGAGGATTTTCCCTTTCAAGTATCTTTTCAATTTTCTCCTTATCCGCAAAATAATCCTTTAGGTCGCTTAAATATCTTTTCTGCACAGAATTGTATTCCTTTAATTCGCCTTTGGTCAAATCTATTACATTTAAATCAGCACTTTCCATATAAAATCATAAAAAATCATACATTATAAATTTATTGAAAATTATGCTCCGGCCGGGATTTGAACCCGGGTCGTCGGCTTTCTTCGTTCCTTTTAAACTCGAAAGGCCGAAATGCTTGACCGGTCTACACCACCGGAGCCTGAAAAGGAAAATGATGAACAATATAAAATATTTTTCAATGTATTGGCCACCATACCTTTAGGAGTTCTATTATTATGCCCCCGAGTATGGCAATGTAAATTATGAGCTTAGGATCAAGTTTCGGCCCCTTTGATTTTTCTTCCTCAAAGTATCTTATCAATCCTGCCGCAGACTGGAAGCCTACATTTTTGCTCTGATCCGCCATATGTTTTCATTATTGGGAGTGAATATTTAACCTTATTGGTACATATCCTGGAAGGACGAAAATATTATATTTAATAAATGTATGTACCGCAATTGCACCTTCAATGGAGATACGATTATGACAGAGGTTCTTGAAGAACTAGAGGAGAAATACGCTAAGAAGAAAAAGGAACTTGATCTACATAAAGCCGAAAGGGAAAGGTTTGACAAAGAGGCCGATCAATGGGCTCAGAAAAGGGATGAGCTCAATCAAAAAACAAGGGAAATGTTCAAGGAGGCAAAGGAGCTCAAGGATAAAAGGGATGAGCTGAACAAACTTGTACAGGAATTAAAGAAGCAAAAAGATGAGATAAAGTCACAATATATGAAGGCGCAGGAAGAATTAAGGGAAATAAGGAAAAAGGTAATTTTTTCAAAGCAAGATAGGCCATCAATTTCACAGCTAAAAAAGAGGTTGAGGGATCTTGAGACAAAGCAGGAGACAAAGGTCCTGACAAAGGAAAAGGAAGCTGAGCTGGTGGAAGAGATACATAACCTTTACCAGGAGATAGAAAGGCTCAAAAAAGAGGAAGAGGAGATGGTAAAGAATAACCAGGAATACATGGAGAAAAAATCCCAGGTTCTTGCCTTAAAATTGAAGCTCGATGAAATTTCTAAAAAAATAGAGGAAGCGGTTAATGAGGCCCAGGTTTATCATGACAAAGCTATGGAACTTTATGATAAAGCACAGGAAATTCGAAAAAGTGCTGATGAAGCGCATCAAAATTACCTTACAGCGGTCCAGAAGGCTAGGGAAGAGGATAACATAGTCCATGAGACCCTTAAGGAGTTGAAGAACTTTGAAAAAATAATAACGGGTTTGAAGGCAAAACAGAGTGCAACAAAGAGATTTGAGAAGGAATCCGAACTTAAGAAGATGGCCGATGAAATATACAAGAAATTTATGAAGGGTGAGCCCTTAACAACAGAAGATATTCTCATACTACAGAAGGCAGGATTACTGTAAATTTTACAAGAATTTTTAATTAATTTTGTAAATTTTTTAAAATATTAATTAAAATGCGTAAATTTTATTAATCAATATTCAAATACAATCTCTATGATACGCAAAAGCATATCAAATAACGTAAAAATTTTTGCCATAGTTTTAGCGTCGATGATAATAATGGTGACATTTGTAGGAATTTCCTCTTCAAGGGCTGCAGCAGGTCCTACCTTTGTTATACTAATCCATGGATATTCAATGACGGGTACAGAAGGCAGTGATCAGTGGCAATCCGGAGTAAATATATACCAGCAGTTGCTTTCAAGGGGTTATGTGGTTGGTGAGGTAGCATATTACGGTAATTTTGTTCTTAAATTCAGTAATGGCTACAGTTTTATAGATAAAAATTTCTATGGAACATCTGATACGCCAATAGAAACAATAGCTGGTGAATTATACCTTGCCATAAAGGCACTTTATAATGTATATGGGAACATTAACGTTGACATTGTGGCCCATAGTATGGGTGGTTTAATTACCGCTTATATGCTTGAAAATTTCAAGCTCCCTGTAAATCTGAAATACGTAGTATACATTGCATCACCCTTCGGCGGATCACCTCTAGCATCCATTGCAAGTTATTTGGGACTGAGTATAATAATAGGAAACCAGGTAAATGAAATGAAACCTGGATCCTCATTCCTTAACTATTTACAGACCCATCAGGGTTATTTATATTCAAATTATCCAACAACGAAATACATAGTTTATGCGGGAAATTATGATCCATGGTGGGGATACATCTTTTTCAGCGGTGATAATGATGGTGTGGTGAGCGTTAGTTCTTCAGCAAGCATCTATTTCAATTACGGTTATGTTTTCAATGATCTGCATACATCATCGTTAGATTCTTTGACCTGGTCAGGTATTAGCTATTTTGAAGATCAGCTGGTGGCAAGTTATTTATTATACAATCTTGCAGGTGGTAAATGATCTAGGGAATGTCCTTCCATTTTTCTTTTATTTTTTCAGGATCCTTTATATATTTTTCAATTAAATAATTTTCTGGATTTATTCCATAGAGGTTTGCTATTGAAAAAGTAACGAAAATTACATCTGAGATCTCCTCACCAATATTACCCTTATACCTTACAGCCCTGTTAAGTTCACCCACCTCTTCAGCTAAAACAGAAAGAAGGAAAATTGGTCCAGATTTTCTGTCCTGTTCAAGATAATATTTTTTCATTTTATCCAGAATTTCCTGAATTTCCATGATGTAAAGATAATCATAGGAGATATTTTTTCTTATTGATAATCTATGCTCACATCATATGTTTCAATACCATACCTGTACCATACAATTGCAGCAAGCATACCTATTAGCCAGAGGATTATGTTGAGTGTTATGAACTGCCAGGCACTGAAACTTACAGTATAAATCAATGCAAAAGTGTAGAGAGATATGGGAAAAATTCTCACAATACTTATAAGTGTAGTCCTTCTAATTGTTTTGAAAAGTTCAGGCTCGAGGTTTGTTCTAGACACCCAGGCCATTTCACTGAAAATCATGTTAATGAAAAGTATAATTAAAAATAGAACGAAATTCCTGAGTGGAAGAATTAACAGTAGTAATAAAATTGTCAGGAAACCTCCAGAGAAGGAAATGAGCGTATATTTTCTCTTTCCTATCTTTAAAAATGGAAGTGCAACAAAAGCACCCATTGAAGCTCCAATCGTGGCTACGAAAATGAGGATATTTGTTTCATTAGGAAATATGTAAGGTCCTATGGTTATGGCCATCAACCAGAAACTCATGTATTGAGATATGCCCAGCAAAATTAAAACAGTAAGAGAAATATTCAATCCTGGTGGATTAGTTTTCCTTCCCTCCGTGGAAATGATCAATTCTTTTAATTCATTTTCAGCTCTTTCGCTCTCCCCTTTATCCTT
>CAYSIM010000062.1:0-7056 GCA_964431165.1 uncultured Thermoplasmatales archaeon
CGAAATTTATTCCAAGATTCTTTATTAATATGATGTTTATAAAATCTATTATGTTTATTGTGTTCATCTATCCACCTCCCCAAAAACAGGATCAAGAGGGGATATGGTGGCTATCATATCTGCTATTTTTAAACCCTTCACCATTATGTTTGTAGCAGAGAGATTATGGAATGCAGGGGATCTTATCCTTACCCTGTAAGGCCTGTAAGTTCCATCACCTACAATATAAACCCCGAATTCTCCCCTGGGGGATTCTGTTCTAGAATATACTTCGCCCTTACCCTTTATTTTTAGCAATCCCTGCTTCCTGTAAACGGGATTGAAATATTCACCTTCAGGCATTTTATCAAATGCCTGTTTTGCTATTTTTAAGGATTGCCTCATTTCTTCCATCCTCACTTTGTATCTCGCGTAGTTGTCACAATCCCTAGATGTGGGTACTTCAAATTCAACCCTATCATAGTAAAGATATGGGAATTTTTTCCTTATATCATAATTTATTCCACTTGCCCTAAGGACAGGACCGGTGATGCTGTAGCTAATGGCATCCTCAGGTGAAAGGTATCCAATACCTTTCATCCTCTGGATAAATATTTCATTTTCATCGAATATCTTCTGTATTTCATCCAATCTTTTTGGAAATTCATTGTAAAATTCTATAAATTTATCCTTGAATTCACCAGGTATATCCTTGTAAACACCACCAATACTTATGTAGTTATAGGTGAGCCTGGCTCCAGAAAGCATCTCGAACATCTGTACGATTTTTTCCCTTTCCCTAAATGTGTAGAAGAAGGGTGTAATCATACCTAGATCAAGACCCATTGTTCCAAGCCAGACAAGGTGACTTGCTATCCTGTTAAGCTCCACCACCATCATCCTTATCCACTGGGCCCTTTCAGGTACCTGGATATCGGCAAGCTTTTCAACCGCTAATACATAGCCAAGCTCCATATTATGATTACTCACATAATCAAGCCTGTCCATAAATATAAGAACTGATGGATAGAATTTACTTTCAGATAATTTTTCTGCATTTCTATGTAGATATCCTATGATGGGATGTGCTTCGACTATTGTTTCACCATTCAATTTTACCCTGAGCCTCAGAACTCCATGGGTAGATGGATGCTGAGGACCAAAATTTACATCTATTATCCTTTCTTCCATCTTACCACCCTTCCTTGGGATCAAAGCTTACCCTGTCCGTTCCATCTTCGTTCATATTTACAAACTGTTCCCTGCTCATGTCATAATCTTTCCTTAAAGGGTGACCTACCCAGCCTTCTGGGAGGAAGATCCTTTTAAGATCAGGATGCCCAATGAATTTTATACCCATGAGATCATAGATTTCCCTTTCCAGCCAGTTGGCTGAAGACCAGAGTGAAGTGGCACTGGGCAAAACATCATCCTCTGTTCTCACTTTCACTACAATCATCCAGCTCTCTGAATATGAGGAGAGATGGTACAAAACTTCCCTGTATTTCAAATAATCTACAGCACTCATGAGGACGAGATAATTAAAACCCTTGTCCTTTAGATCCTTTAAATGTTGTATGAGTGATTCTTTATCCACTAAAATGTAATCGTTACCATCCTTCATTTTGCCTTGCTCAAGAATCACCTTCCCGCCTCCCCTTTCCTGATCTTTTCTTGCAATTTATTAATTGCATAGATTAATGCCTCTGGGGTGGGTGGACATCCTGGAACATAGACATCTACAGGTATTATTTTGTCCACACCCATTACAACAGAATATGCACCTTGATACGGACCACCTGATGTAGCACATGAACCGTATGCAATTACGTATCTAGGGGAAGCCATCTGCTCATAGAGCCTCCTTACCCTTGGTGCCATTTTCTTTGTTACGGTACCTGCTACTATCATCAGATCCGCCTGTCTTGGTGATGCTCTAAAAATTTCACTTCCAAATCTACCTATATCATAGTGTGCACCCTGTGTTCCCATCATTTCAATTGCGCAACAAGCAAGACCGAATGTAAATGGCCATACCGAATTACTTCTACCCCAATTTATTACCTCCTCAAGTTTTGCAAAAAATATTGAATCGGTCATTCTACCTCCACTCCATATACCCTTTTTCTATGGCATAGAGAAGACCTACCAGCATTATACCTATGAAAGTGAATGCAATTAAATATTCGGGAATAAGATTATTTGCATCAAAAGCCCAAGGAATAAGTAAAACTACGGCAACATCAAAAACAGTGAACATCAATGCAACAAAATAATACTGAATGTGTATTGGTCCCTTGGCATCACCTATTGTTTTCTCTCCGCATTCATATGTATCATTTCTATTCCTTTCAGAGTGCTTCATAGAAATCTTATTTTCTATCCAGAGAAGCATGAAAACTGCAAACATGGTAAACAAAAATGCCACCGCAATGATTAGATATCCACCATACATAGGCATTTCACTAAACCCATAATGCGATTCTATATTTTAAAGATTTCATTCCTTTTGATTCAATTTCTTTAAATTTTTACAATAAATTTGAATTTTTTTGTAAAAATTGATTTAAATTGCTTTTTTAAAACAATGAAAAATTTAATATCAAAATTCCTTATTGTTGAAATGCCACTGTGATGATCCCTACAACTAACTGAAAGATGATGAAAGACGGGCGGGCTGAGTGGCATAAATGTGATTCCATGAAAATAATGGTAATATATTTCGATGAGGAGGATTCATCCGTTGTAAGATATTTAAAAGATGTAGCTGCAGAAATTATAGTTTATACACCAGATGAAAACATGCCATATGCAGGTTATGAGAATATACATGGGAATATTTTCAATATTATTGAAATTATGAGAGGTAAGGTGGATGCTATAGCCTTAAAAAAGAGGGAGAATTATCCTGTAGGGGATAAATTTATAGGTAATCTCATAGATATAATAAAATCTAAGGGTTTTAAGGTCTTAGTTATAAGATGATTTTTCCGCTTCAACAAGAAGAAATGATCCCTTATCATTTCCAATTAACCAATTTTCTTCTACCTGAACAACAGGTTCACGAAAAAGGGTTTGAGCCCATCCCAGGATTCTAAAATTGGTGTCAAGCAGGAATTTTTCTATTTCTTTCCGGGAGTAAAATTTTGCTACTTTATAAAAAATACTTTCTTCCTTAATTTTTCTATAATATTCACCATACTTACTGTTATATTCTATAAAAGCGAGAAACAATTTACCATTTTCCTTAAGTATTCTTCCTGCTTCTTTTAGAACCTTCAAGGGATCATCCACGAAACATATGGTAACTATTATGGTAACATAATCAAATGATTCATCTTTAAAAGGTATTTCTTCACCTCTTCCAAGTACTACTTCAATACCCCTCTTTTTGGCCAATAAAAGCATATTTTTACTTATATCCAAACCTATTTTGGTACCCAATAAGGATGCAAATCTCCCTGTACCCACACCTATTTCCAGACCAAATTTATTCGGATCAACAAATGATTTTAAAAGCCTTACCTCATTTTGGAAAATTATACTATTATTTTCAAACCAAGATTCATATCTTTGAACATTAAGATCAAATATATTCATTGATAATCCTTTCCAGGATTTGTTCTACAATATTTTTTGGAAGACCTACCTGATGTGACACATATTCCTCATTCCATGATTTTATAAATTCATAGAATATTAATCTTTCAATTTCTGAATCTATTCTGGGTAATATTTCATTATCAATGATTGAAAGTAATCTTTCCTTTATTTTTAACTTTTGGGCTATTTTTTCTTCAAGTTCATCAATCTCTTCATCTATTTTTCTAAGCATTTCAATGGGATCACCTTCAATATGAATTTCTTCATTCGGGAAATCCAGAGTTTTCTTCCTTATATCGAAAAAATAAGGTGTAAGATAAACATTTAACAAAAAGCTCTCTTCTAAGCCATAGATCTTCCTTTTAGGACCTGCATCGCTTTTTTCTGTTCCTTTCATCTTTATTATTTTTGATTTTTCAAGTAAATAGAGGTGTTTCATTACTGCTTGCTGAGATATACCCAGCTCCCTTGAAATTTGAAGGGGATACGTCTCCCCATGTATAAGCTTGGAAAGTATTTCCCTTCTGGTCCTATTTTCTATGGCTGAAAGTATTGAGTCTATGTCTGTCATAATTTAATCTATCCTTACCTTGGTTCCACCCTTCTTCTTTGGTTGTTCCTTTTCTATGGTAACATCTAGTATACCATTATGGTAAGATGCTTTTGCTGTTTCAGGTTTTACCCTCTCAGGAAGTTCTATCACCTTGTAGTACTTTCTATCAGGCACATCTGTTTTAATGGTTACTGTGGTCTCATCAACCTGCAGATTTATCTGGTCCTTCTCCACACCAGGTAGTTCTGCTGTTACATAAACGTTCTTCTCATCATCAGAAACGTCCACAAGAGGCTCTCTGTATCCTTCAAGCTCTCCAAATCCTACCTTTGGAACATTACCAAATTCTTCTATTCTAGGCTTTCCATCGGGACCTATTTTCATGGTAAATCCGTATACGAAAGGTCCCTGAACATCACTCATATGCCTTGAAAGTTCGTTGAAGATCCTTGAAATCCTCTCATTCATCCTTCTAAACTCCTCTTCAAAGTCATCGAAGAAATAGTCGAAATCAAATTCATCCTCATCCCTTTTCCTTTTGAATACCATATTATCACCTCCATATTAACATTAGGTTGTTCATAAAAGGTTAATAACTAGTAATATATAAATTTTTCTATCATCTATTTTATGGCCACCACTATGAACGCTGTATGCAATAGACCTGTGTTCATTGGTCTGAGTTCATTTTTACCATTGATCCATTCTCTTTCTAATATTTCATGAATGCTCCATTTTTTAAATTCAAATTTCCTCAATTCCTGCAAGTAAGAAATTACCTGTGTTATATTTGGCAAATATGCAATGATCCTTCCATTATGATTTAAGGATTCATAAAAAATTTTTAGATAAATTGTAGGATCTGGTATATCAACAAAAACTGCATCAAAATTCACCTCTTTCATTTCAAAATGTTCGTCTATTTTTATTCCGGTAAAATAATCTGTCCATCCTAACCACTCCATAATTTTTTTCACATGTTCAAGATTTTTTTCAGAAATATCAAATCCAAAAACTTTTCCAGGACGAATATTGTATAGTATGCTCACTGTAAGAAATCCTGATCCAACACCAAATTCCGCTACCTTGCTTCCTTGATTTATACCCGATTTCATAAGAATGAACCCTATGTCTTTTAATGCTACTGCCTGTGTTATTTTTTCCATGTTTGAAATTATATCCTCCAACGTTGGTTTTACTACTTTAAATTTCAACCCAAGTATATACATATCATCTCCATAGTTAATATCCTGGAATCTTTCAGTATTAATTACGCCCAGGCCAGGTACCCATTCCTTGGCTCCACTGAATTTAAGTACAAAAGTTCTGCCATTTCTAAGACCAATCAAATTCCCTTTTTCCATATATGTGGTATATGTAGGGATTACTTATTAATTTTTTAAAACTTTAGATCGTATAGATCCTAATATAATATTTCAACAAGGTCAAACCTTACCGCAATGATTAAATAAAAAAATTATTTTTTAAAAACTATGGCAATAAAGTTGGTGGAAATAGAAAAACCAGATCCTGAAGTTAATGTAATCATAGGGCAAACACATTTTATTAAGACTGCTGAAGATCTTTACGAGGCCTTAATTACATCATCACCTGGGGCGAAGTTTGCTATAGCTTTTTGTGAGGCATCAGGTAAAAGACTTGTTAGGTACGAGGGAAATGATGATGAATTAATAAAATACGCTACAAAAAATGCTATGAATATAGGTGCAGGTCATTTTTTTATAATTATGTTAAGGAATATTTATCCCATCAATGTACTTAACAGCATTAAAAATGTACAGGAGATTCTATCAGTTTTTGCTGCCACTGCTAATCCATTGAAAGTTGTAATTTATGAAGAAGGAGAAATGCGTGCTGTTCTAGGTATCATGGATGGCTTCACTCCTCTGGGCATAGAAAATGAGGAAGATAGGAAAGAAAGAAAAGAATTTTTAAGGAGGATAGGATACAAGCTTTAAATGTACTTAAACTCAATCTATGATATTGAGTGGAAATACTACGATATATTATACAGCGATCTTTCAGATGATATAGAATTTTATACAAAAAACATAAGGGATGGTTCAGTTTTGGAGCTTATGTGTGGAACTGGAAGAATAATAGCAAATCTGAAACATATTGAGGATCGTTGGGGTCTGGATATTGACGAGAGAATGCTTTCCCAGGTAAAGGCAAAGGATAAAAATGTGAATATAATCCTGGGTGATGTAAAAGATTTTTCATTGAATAAAAAATTCGATAATATAATAATTGGTCTTAATTCCATTCTTCTTTTCAATAAGGATGATAAAATTAGAATTTTGAGGAATGCAAAGAAACACCTGAATGATGAAGGTACCATTTTCCTGGATCTTATCACACCACCTGATTTGGAGGAGGGGGTTGTTTACCTGGGTGATTACAAAAGAAAAAGGACACTTGAAATCTACAGATTTTTTGTTCCCTTTTTTTCCGAAGATATGAGGGTTCTTCACCTCACCTACATATACGATATCTTTGAAATGGGTGAATATAGAAGGGAAACATCCGTTCTGGACCTTCACCTTGAAAACTATGATGATATGAAGGAAATTGCTGATAGAGCAGGATTAAGAATAAAGGCAATATATGGTGGGTATAAGGGTGAAAAATTCGTGAAAACTAAGAGTGAGAGAATGTTAATTCTTCTTGGAAAGTGAATTTTTATGAATGATGAAAAATTTCTTGAAACGGTTGAACTACTAATAGAAAAAAATGATGAAGTACCTGTAATGGTGGAGGGAAAAAGGGATATGGTAGCCCTGAGAAAGGCGGGTCTTAAGGGTAACATAATAATATTTAACATTGGAAAAAATATCACAGATTTTTCTGATGAAATTTCTTCAAGGTACAGAGAAGAAATTGTACTTTTTAATAGGGAT
>CAYSIM010000063.1:0-7005 GCA_964431165.1 uncultured Thermoplasmatales archaeon
GAATGTATACCCTTCCATCTTCATGTATATTTCCAGCGGTGCATTCAGGAGCCTTTCAAACCTCTTTGCCCTGATGATGGGTGTAGGTCTTCCCACCTGGAAATAGAGATCCCTTAATTCCTCCGGGATTTTTATTTTCCTTTCCGTGGAGAATTCATGTTCAAGAACTTTGGCAGGCATTACCTTTTTCAGTGTCTCTATGGATTTACCCGTGGGATCCTTGGGTGGTAGTAGAGGCTCAGGCAAATCGGGCAGTATGTTGTACCAGAAATCTGGCATATCTTCCTGTTTAAGATCTATTCTATTGGTCATAGAATCTTTTATTACAATTATGTATTTAAAGTTTCTTTAATGTAATTAATATTACATTAAATTTAAATATGATTATTTATTGATCCCCATGATGGTAAGGATTAAAGGTTTCAGGGGATTTGGGTATTCGGTAAATCCCCTCGATGATTACATTACATTACCATACGATGAAATAGGAATGGCCATGAGAAAAAAGTACCTGGAAAGGAATACCTACAATTTTTCAAGAATAATTTTACCTCCAGAGGGTGAAGATCCACTCCAAACAATAAATTTTTTAATATCCCGGAAAATTTTGAAGCAGGATGAAAAAGAAACAATTTATGTTTACAATCAGAAGTTTTCTTTAGGTGGAAAAAGTTACAAAAGAAAGGGCTATTTAGGTTTAGTACCACTCAATACAATGAATGTTTTACCTCATGAAAAAATTTTTGAAGAACCCAAAAAAAACAGGCTGGAAATGCTTCTAAGAACGGGTTTTGATCTGGAACCCATATTCCTTCTTTACAGAAATAATGGAAAAAATTGTTTCCACCTTGAGGAAGAAGAATTGATTTCATGGGGTGAACACCCTGATGGATTCATGAATATTATCTATAAATCAAAAACAAATGAACTTGAATGTGATGGGGTGAAGTTTGTAATTGCAGATGGACATCACAGGTTTGCAGCAGCCTTGGAGTATTCTAAAATTATAAAAAATGCAGAAATGATCATGGCATTTTTCCTGGATGTGGAACAGGATTCTGTCATGATACTTCCATCCAACAAGATTGTAAGGAATGTTAATATAGATTTAAAAAATTTTCAGGACTTCTTTGATATGGAGGAAATGGAAACCATGGATAATTTTCAGAAAAAAAATATAATTATGAGGTATAAGGGAAAATTCTACAATCTTTACCTGAAGGAAAATTTGAAATTAACACTACCCCAGGTATTTGAAAAAATAATAATGGAAAAGATTCTGAATAAAAAAATTGAGATGGAAAACGTAGAAACATTCCATGATTTTCACATTGATGAAAAGATGAAAAATTCTGCCATATTCTACATACCACCACCCACACCTCTGGAAGTTTATGAATTTGCCATTAATGGTAACATAATGCCGCAGAAATCAACCTATTTCTTCCCGAAGATTGCTTCAGGGATTAAAATGTACAAAAAAATTTGAAATTTTCATGCCGGGGCCGGGGATCGAACCCGGGGCCTTCGGATTTCTCAAGTCCTTTTTAAAAGGGAACCCTATGAGTCCGACGCTCTACCAGCTGAGCCACCCCGGCATCAAGATGCCTGCTTTACTGGAGTTCCTATCAAATTTGATTTCCTTACCTCTATCTTTTTTATGTTGTAAACGGGCTTTACATTTTTTTCAATATCCTGGACTATCTTGTCTGAAAGCATGTAGTTAACAAACTCGTAAAAATTCATCTTTATTCCATTGTTTTGAACAGCTTCCATTATTTTTTTCCTTATTGCACTTTTGAGTGATGAATTTATTCTCTTATCTGCGATTGCTGTAATCTTCACCCTTATGGTGAATCCATCCACAGTGTTTAGGGGAAATATTGCATCTATCCTCGATCTTCTCCTCCTCACAAGTCTTCTAATGTAATCCTGTGTAACATCGTGGCCTATGAACTGTGTGAATGCCTGGTTTCCATCTATTTTATTTACCTTGAAATAGAGTTTTACGTATTCTTTTTTAATATCACCATTTATGTTATATAATGTTGTTTCGGCCACTCTACCCATCACCTGCTCAGGTGTTTCGGCCGGGGTTTCAGCTATTTCCTTGAATCCAAGGGATTCAGGTGTTAATATCTTATACCAGCTCTTTGCCTTCCATTTATCTTTAATTTTTTTCGCAGCAGCCCTTTCAGCAGTTTTCTGAGACATATTTATGCACCGCTAATGTAAAAATCCATAAAGGGAGATGTTATTTAAATTTTTTTTATATCTTTTTTCAAAGAATGATTTTTTCATAATAAAATTTAAATAAAGGTATTCAAATGAACATTTATGAAAGGATTTTACAATATTTTAGGGGTGGTGGGAGGCCTTTACACAATAATTCTTGTTTACATTTCAGCTGCTATTTCTCCAGGATTTTCCTGGACTGGTAACTATCTGAGTGATATAGGCGCAGGCATGTTCGGTGGTTTACCTGCACTTCTTTTTAATACCACCTTAATAATTGGAGGAATTGTCATTGCAATATTTTTCTTCCTTACATTGATTTCCATTAAAGGAATTATACCAAAAATTTCCATCGCAATAATGTTCATAGGATCTATCTCCCTGGCTTTGATAGGTATTTTTACTGAAAATGCACCTTACCATCTTCATAGAATTGTTTCCTATGGTTTTTTCCTCCTATTACCTCTGGCGATGATAATACTTAGCTTTCATTATTTCAGGAAAAAAACATATTTTGGAGTTATTACCATGATTATGGCAATTCTAGCTCTAGGAATAATCATGGATCTACCCCTTGGCGGTGGAAAGGCAATACCTGAGATAGGCGAGGCACTTATACTTTCAATCTGGGTGATAATATTCAGCATTCTTCAATACACGGGAAAAATTGAAATAAAAAATATATAAAAAAATTAAAGTTTTGGAACAAGGGCGGATGCTATTGGCGTTCCCCATCCTGTTACGTAGTCCCATCCCGTGGTAGCACTGTAGTATCCATTGCTGGGTCCTGAAACTATATCATGGAAAAGCTGTGAATAGCCGCTTCCGGAAGCAAGTGAATATATTGTTGTCTGCACAAGACCAAGACCGTGCCCCTGCATCTGTGCTGCTATGGCAATGAGCCCAGCCCACTGTGGTGCACCTATACTGGTTCCACCGAAAACGTACCAGGAACCTGAATAGTAGACAGATACACCCGTATTTGGATTTGCATCATATGCCACATCGGGCACTCCCCTGTAGCCTCCAGTATTTATTGAGCTCTGATAGCTGGGTGCCTTGAAATATCCGCTTACACCACCACCTGATCCTGACCATGTGGTTTCACCGTTCCATACATTGTTTGTTATTGTAAGTGTTGTACCTCCCACACTGAGCACGTTTGGATCCGATGCAGGGAAATTGACAGTGAGTGAACTTGTTCCATCGTATGCACCATTATCGCCTGAAGATGCTATTGGCGTGATACCATTTTTTACAGCATATGAAAATAATGCATCCCACTGGGATAGGATGCTCGTTGATGTCTGTGATTCGGCCGCACCGAAACTCATGGATATTGCCACCACATTCGTTTGGTTTTTAAGGTTGACGGCATATTGCAAACCTGCATACAGATCACTGAAACTTGCGCTTTTCACTACTACAAGATCTATCGTGGCACCGGGCGCTATTGAATGGGCCCATTCCACATCAAGCGTTGTTTCCTGGGCCCATCCTGTATTCTTCACCTTCACTGTTCCCTCTGGGTAATAAATATTAAGCTTTATCTGTGGTAATCCAAAATAGGTATCGAAATAATTCACATCATTTGTGATTGAAGAACTTCCGTATGCGTCCACTATAACTATAGTTGTGCCTGATCCATCATACCCTTGCTTCAGAAGTGTATCCACTGTATATGCCGACTGCATCTGCTGAGGCGAATATCCAGTTGGAGAACTCGGCTTAGCGAGCACATGGGAAAATGGTGTTGCATTCACATTCGCAGTAATGAAAAGGGAAAAGGGCACTATCATTGAAATGGCTATCACCAGAGAAAAAACCTTTCTGTAGTCCATGCACAATGATAACAAAAAACAGTATATAAATATTTTATATCTCTATTAAATCCCGGGGGGCAGTGGTGATAACCTCCCTTCCATTCTTCTTCACAAGAACATCATCTTCAATCCTCACGCCACCAAATCCCTTTACATATATGCCCGGTTCAACAGTCACCACCATATTTTCCCTCAGGATGAGTGCTGAGGTTTGTGAAAGTGCAGGATGGTCATGAACTGCAAGACCAACACCATGACCTGTTGAATGTATGAAAAGACCCTTGAATTCGGTGGAATCGATGAAATTCCTTACCTCACTATCCACATCCTTTCCCGTTTTCCCATCAATTATGGCCTCAATTCCTATTTCCTGGGCTTTCCTAACGGTCTCGTACATTCTTTTCTGTTTCTCACTGCCCCTTCCAAAAATGTATGTTCTTGTTATATCGGAATTATATTTCCTATATCTGGCGCCGAAATCCATGAGTACGAAATCACCCTCTTTTAATTTTCTTCTTCCTGAAAAATAATGGGGTTCTGCAGAATTTTCACCGAATGCTACTATGGGTGTGAATGCATTCTCCTGAGCACCATTTTTCATGAGCAGGTATGTGAGCTTAGCTGCAAGATCATTTTCTGTCATTCCTTCCTTTATATGATCTATTATTTCCTCCGCGGCCTCGCTTGCGATTTTCCCTGCTTCCCTTATGAGCGAAATTTCAAAATTATCCTTCACCTGCCTCATTTCCATTAATTCTGTATCTATATCTATGAACTCAATATCACCAAGCTTTTCCTTTATATTGTTGAATTCTTTAACAGTGATATTTGAAAATGAAATGCCAATTTTTTTCAATCCTGAAAGATATCTTGATAAAATTGCATATTTTTCTTCACCTTTTTTGAATATTTCCACATGAAAATCAGATTTCCTTGCAGATGTTTCCTCAAGTTCACTTGTTATTATCACCCTTTTTTCCTTATTCAGGAAGAGATAGGATCCTTCAAAAAGGCCTGAATCTAGAAGCTTTGTAAAGTAGAAGAAGTTTAGGTCAACAACAGGTTCGCCCTGATTGTAAATCAAAATAGCATCCACCTTCTCAAAAATTTTATCCTCTTGCATAATGGGTATAATGATTATTCCTATTAAAACATAATTAAAGTTAAATGTAATAATGGTATTAAGAATTATAATGAAAAAAATTCGCATAAATGAATTACCCTATTTCCAAAGATGGTTTATTATTGCCACAATAATAGGAGTAATCGCTGGATTGGGTGCATTGATGTTCTACTATGCCATCATTTTCTTCTCTTACATTTTCATGTACCTTTTCCTTGGTATTTCATTACCTTTGCCGATTGGTGAATCATCAAATTTAAATTTTACATTAACACCTTCAAGGTATTTCTTGATCCCTCTTTCCACCACCATTGGTGGCCTTATTTCCGGCCTTCTCGTTTACAAGTTTGCCCCTGAGGCTGAAGGCCATGGAACGGATGCTGCCATAGATTCTTACCATAATAAACAGGGGAAGGTGAGAAAGATCGTAATACCTGTGAAAACACTTGCATCTGCAATTACCATAGGCTCAGGAGGTAGTGCAGGAAGGGAAGGACCTACAGCACAGATCTCATCAGGCCTTGGCTCCATAGTGGTGGATCTTCTACATCTTAGCCCCGAAGACAGGAGAAGAGCTGTGGCAGTGGGTATAGGCGCCGGAATAGGCACAATATTCAAGGCGCCAATAGGTGGAGCAATACTAAGCGCTGAAGTATTGTACAAAAGGGACATAGAACCGGAGATCATTTATCCCAGCATGATAGCCTCAGCCATAGGCTATTCAATATTCGGTTCCGTTGTGGGATTTACACCCATTTTCGGCTATTATACGGGCATTTTCAATCCTCTCAGGTTACCATTTTACCTCATCCTGGGCGCATTTTCAGGACTCCTGGCCATATTTTATGTGAAAACATTCTACAGGATCCACGATTTCTTCAGGAATCTTAAGATTAAAAGTTTTTTAAAACCTGCACTCGGTGGTCTCCTTACAGGATTAATAGCACTTGCATTTCCCGAAGTAATGGGCGTTGGCTATGGATGGGTACAGTTATTCATCAATAATGATCTGAATCTAATACCCACCTTTGGTCTGCCTCTAATTCTAATATTGATACTCTTTCCATTCATGAAAATACTTGCCACATCATTTTCAATAGGCTCCGGCGGAAGCGGTGGTGTATTCGCCCCTGGCATGGTTATAGGCGCCTCATTGGGCTTACTTTTTGGCCTTCTATTCCATGCGCTCCTCCCAGGAATTGTTGTTTCATACGTACCTTTCGTTATAATAGGAATGCTTTCATTCTTTGCAGCCGCAGGGAAGGTACCATTATCCGTGTTAATCATGGTGGTAGAGATGACTGGTAGTTTGCAGCTCCTCCCTGCAGCAATGATTGCAGTGGCAGTTTCATACATAATTTCAGGAAACAATTCCATTTACAGATCACAAGTACCTACAAGGAGGGATTCGCCTGCACATCTGGGTGAATATAATACCCCTTTACTCTCGAGCATAAAAATCTCGCAGGTGCAGTTGAGGGACATTAAGATAGACATAGAAGATAAAGTAAGGAATGCAAAGATACTCATGGAAATGAATGGATTCATTTCACTGCCTGTTGTGGATGAAGATGAAAAATTTAAGGGTGTAGTTTACCTGAGTGAAATAGAGGGAAAAGATGATGATGTTGTTAAAAATTATTTAAGAACGGGTATAACATATGTTCATCTAGATTCAAGCGCTGAGCATGCCTGGGAAGTAATGGCACAGCTTAAATCCACCTGGGCTCCCGTTGTGGAGAAGGGAAAATTTCTGGGCATAGTGACCATGAATGACATCATCAAAGTCTATAAACAGAATGCATATTCATCATAGATGTTTTT
>CAYSIM010000064.1:0-6648 GCA_964431165.1 uncultured Thermoplasmatales archaeon
AAAAGGAAAAGATTAAGGAAGAAAAGGTATGCCAAAAAAAGAGAATTAAGAAATTGATCCTATTCACATAATATGATTTTAAAATAGCAGGAAGAGATCTTTTAAGAAATAATGATCCAATAAAAATATGGGGGCAGATGATGTTAAGTAGGGATCTTGTATAGGTTTTTACAAAGTTCCAGAAGGATTGATTTGAAAATTTTTAAATACTTAATTAAAATATATAAAAATGGTATGAAATATGAAAAGGGGGTATCCACCGTAGTGGCTGAGATCCTTATTATTTCTATCACATTCATTTTAACACTGCTCCTTTTAAATTATGGATTACAGAGTTTATCAGGACTACAATCCGGAAACATTTATCTTAGCGGTACTCATACCATTACTGGAAATAATATAACAATTGAAATTACTTCTGGTACATTACCTACACCATTTTCCATTGTATTTTCCAAAGGAAACAATGTGTCAAAAATTTTGGTTATGAGTATGAACAAAAATAATTATTCTGCCACCATAGGAAATTTTAATATTTCAATAGAAATAAACAATTATGCACAAAGTGATAAATTAACTGCTGGCGATACAATAGTGATTAGAAATCTTCCAGAAAATTTTGTGCAAGGATCCACATTCATGATCATTTATAATAATAGGGTGGTAATGGAATTAAACTTCTAGATTTTATGATTATTTTCTTAAAATCTACATAATCTTATAAAACCAAAAGTTTCAATAATGTTAAAATATTAGGGTGTTATACTAGAAAAAATAAAGGTGATATTAATAATGGCAAACTTCAAGGTAGTAATCTCGGATCCAAAAACAGGAAAAAGTATACAGAAGGAAATTTCAGAAAACCCTGCCGATTCATTAATAGGAAAAAAGATTGGTGATATTTTTGAGGGTACATTATTGGGTTTGGATGGTTATAAATTAAAAATTACAGGTGGAACGGATAAGGATGGTTTTCCCATGTCACCTAGCATACAGGGTGGAGTAAGGAAGGCTGTTCTACTTTCATCAGGTTTTGGTTTTCACCCAAAAAGAAAAGGTATGAGAAAGAAGAAGATGTTAAGGGGAAATACTGTTACAGCTGAAACTGTTCAGATAAATACAGTAATCGTAGAATACGGTGAAAAACCCTTCATTGAAGAAAAGAAGGAAGAAGGTCAAGCATGACGGTGATGCCAAGACAGCCGGAAGTAAATATCGGGATGGTAGGTCATGTAGACCATGGTAAAACTACACTTACAAAAGCTCTTACAGGAACATGGACAGATACTTATAGCGAGGAGATAAAGAGAGGTGTTTCAATAAAGCTGGGTTATGCAGATGCAGCATTCTATGTATGTGAAGAAAATGGAGAAAAAAGGTATGTTTCATCTGCAAATTTGAATTGCAAAGGAAAAATGGAGCTTGAAAGGGTAGTATCATTCGTGGATTCACCTGGGCATGAAACACTTATGGCTACCATGCTTTCAGGTGCAGCTATAATGAACGGTGCACTTCTGATAGTAGCTGCGAACCAGAAATGTCCCCAGCCACAGACGAGGGAACATCTAAAGGCACTTGAAATAGTTGGTGTTAAACAGATTATAATAGTTCAAAATAAGATTGATCTTGTCACTGATGAAAGGGCAAGGGAAAATTATGAAGAGATAAAGGATTTCATCAGGGGTAGCATAGCAGAAAATGCCCCTATAATACCCGTTAGCGCACACCATGATACGAACATAGATATTTTAATAGAGGCTATAGAGAAGGTGATAAAAACACCTGAATTTGATGAATCAAAACCTCCTAGGATGTACATTGCCAGATCCTTTGATGTGAACAAACCCGGAACACCACCGGAAAAACTCCAAGGTGGTGTAATAGGTGGATCCCTCATACAGGGTAAATTCAGGATAGGGGATGAGATAGAAATATCTCCTGGCTTTCAGGTGACGAAAAACAGGAAAACTGTTTGGGAGCCCATTTATGCAGATATAGTTTCATTATATTCTGGGGGAAGGAGCTGGGAAGAAGTGAAACCTGGTGGTCTTGTTGCCATAGGAACAAAACTCGATCCTGCTCTAACAAAGGGTGATGGTTTAATAGGTAGAATGGCCGGTAAGCCTGGAACATTGCCAGATCTGCTTCTGGATCTTACAATAGAGGTACATTTGCTAGAATATGTAGTGGGACACATTGAGGAACTAAAGGTGGAAAAGATCAGAACAGGGGAGGCCCTTATGCTAAGCGTTGGTACTACCACCACGGTAGGGAGCGTAAAAAGTGCAAGATCGGATCTTATAGACATAAATTTAAAGTACCCGGTAATAGCGGAGAAAAATCAGAGGATTGCCATAGGCAGGAAAATACAGAACAGGTGGAGATTGATAGGTTACGGTATAATCAAATAGAATCTATTTTCATCTGCATTTTCTTGCTTGAAACATATTTCTGCAAATTATATCCATTTATTATCATCTGCATAAATATATTTTTCATCTCCTCTGGATATTCCTTTTTTGGAATGTACGCGGGCATATTCTTGCTCACAGGTATGCCCAATGATTCTAAAGTTTCAAGGGAAATCTTCCTCTCTTCACCATAGACTTTTTCTGCAAATTCGGGTTTACCTGCACCGCATTTATCTATTTCCCATTTTAGAATGGGCCTCTTAAAAAGTGTATGCAAGATGTATACACAAACATCACCAGATTCCGGATGGTCTGCAAGAAATTCGCCTATTATTTCGTAAATATTTCTTTCTTCCACAGAATTTACACTGTATATTTTTGATGGCTGTATTTCTTTTTCCTTCAGTATGTTAAGATCCCTCAAGGCCATCAGGTATCCTGTAAGCGTTAGCCTGTGTATTTTCAAGCCCTCCTTTTCGAGATGCTTTGATATGGATGATATGCTCTTCTCCTCTTGATTCAAAATTTCTATGATCCTTTCCTTGAGGTTTCTGTATATTTCTTTCTGATTCATGCGGACACCTGATAGATAAGATATTGGTAATATGAGTAATTAAATTTTTGTTTGGTATTATGCAAAAATTTATAAATGCCTTTATGTAATACAGTTAAGGTGATCAAGAATGCCAAAGGTACAGGATACTGCTAAAGTTGAAACACAGGAACAGCAAAAACAGATGCCACCGCAACCCCAGGAACAATATTACCCATTCCAAAGAAGGGGAATAATGGAAATATTGTTTACCATTGATACAGCACTGTTTTTCATAATGATATTCCTGTTAATTCTCTGGATAGGAATAATATTCGGTCTGGCAGGAGGAGGTACATATTATCAGGTGGGAAGGATTTTATATTCCCTTGGAGGAATATTCCTATTCTTCTTCTTGCTAGGAACTTCTTTGCTTAATAATACAATTAACACAAATATAAGGATTTCAATAATCGTACTTTCCATTGTTGTATTCATAATAACAATGACTTTTCCATAAACTTCAACTTTCTGAGACAATTTTTATTTTTCCATATAATCAAAATTTTTTAAAATAAATTTCTTATTATGCAGGCGCCGGGATTTGAACCCGGGTCGAGAGCTTGGAAGGCTCTAGTGCTACCATGCTACACCACGCCTGCTTATATTACCTTAAATTCAATACATAAATAAAATTAACGATTTATTGGATAATAAAAACCAAACCCAGGTTCAATGATTTCTTCAAAATTGTCAAGGGCCAGAACACCCCTGATAAAAACCTTTCTAGGAAATATTCCCCAAAAATTTTCGAATGGAGACCAACCACACTTGTAATGCAATAATTTGGATGTAATCTTCCTGGAATCTGATAGCCTCATCACCACAAAGTCAGCATCGTATCCGGGTGCAATTTTACCCTTTGGCACATTAATGAGCTTGGCAGGATTTTCCATAGCTACCTTCACAAGAGTTTGTATGCCTAGAATACCATCCCTATAAGCCTGAAAGAGCAGGGGGAGTGATGTTTCTACTCCCGGCAATCCTGAAGGTGCAGTTGAAAAATCCTCCTTTTCTTCAATAGAATGTGGTGCATGATCAGATGCCACAACATCTATATCTCCATTGGAAAGCATTCCCATAAGCCTGCCTGAAACAAAAGAGGACCTTAATGGTGGATTCACCTTGCCGAGTGAACTAAGATTCATCTCCCTGTTAAGAAAAAGGTGATGTGGTGTCACCTCCACAGTAAAATTGAAAATCTTTGCTAATTCCACGGAATCTGGAGAACTCACATGTGCTATATGGAATCTTCCTGGTGAAATTTCACCTAGGTACCTGACAGCCTTTACCTCACAAGTTTCCGGTCTTGAAATATCGTGGGAAAGAAGATTTTTTTCCTCCTTTTTATTTCTATCAATGCATTCCTGAAATTCTGCATGGACTGTTATATGTTTTTTCAGGTCTTTTATTAATTCAGGTATGAGAAGATAATTAACAGGTGTAATTCCCGTGGTTTCGCTCATGTATATTTTGAATGATGTTACCCTTTCCTCAATTTCTTTTTTTACTTTTGAATGCAATAAATATGCTAGTCCGAAATCAACATAACTTTTACTTGCAATTCTCTTATATTTTTCCTCAAAATTTATCATGCTATCTACGGGAGGTTTTGTATTTGGCATATCCAGGACGAAGGAAACACCACCGTGCAGAGCACTCAGTGTTCCTGATTCAAAATCCTCTTTCCATTCAAATCCTGGCTCCCTCATGTGCACATGGATATCCACCATGGAGGGAAATACTGTTCCTTCCGATATCTTATAATTTTTTTCACCTCTCAAATTTTTTGCAATTTTAACTATCCTTCCATCTTCTACGCCCACCGAAGCCTCAACGATGTTACCGTCAATGTAAAACTTTCCTTCTATTACTTCCATTCGCTCACCTTAATTCTACCCTTTTTATTTTACCCTCAGGCTCTTCCTCAGAAAAAATTTCAGCTTGAAATTTATAAACGCTCACATTCTTCCTTTTCCAGCAACCAGGTGAAAGACCTGCCTTTAGACATGTATGATCAAGAAATTCCTTTTCATCCATTCCGTATTCCACTGCCACCTGTGGCAATAAAAGTCCTGAATATATTCCATACCTTATTATTAATCCATCTTGACCTATTATCACATTCTCAGGATATTCATCCGTATTTTCCACATCTATTTTTTGAGGAGGTGTGAGTAAGGAAACTTCAAATATAATGTGCTGAAGTTCATCCTTCCTCACGGGAGGAAATCTGGGATCTTCTGTTGCAGCATATATTGCACTTTTGATAATTGCTTGGTAAAGGGGCATAACAGGTTCGGGAAATCCTATACAACCTCTCAGCTCTTTTCCAGGATAAGAATTAATTGTTGTAAAAGCACCTGAATCCACCTTGAACTTTTTCGGTATATTTTCAGGTATTTTTTCTATTCCATTGAAATAATTTTTCACAGAATTCCTTGCCAATTTCACGGAAAAAATTCCATCATCATCGGTAAATTTATACTCCACGTTTATCACCCCATATAATTTTATGAAGCTGGGGCAATACCCTTACATTAAGCTGATCTTCAAGCACCTTTTCCGCAAGCCATTTTAAATTCCTGTTACCTTCAGGTTGTAGAATTATTTCGCCCTTTATTTCATTATTCTTTATAAATTCCTTGAAAAATTCATAGTCCCCCTCATCGACAATAACGAATTTCACAGTATCCTTGGGACCTAAAATCTCCAGGTTGCTAAGATCCATGAATTTAGTCATTCCTGATGATGGTGTTTTTATGTCCATATCCACTATAAGATTTTCCTCGCAAGGAAGATTTTCCAGATTTATTGATCCGTTTGTTTCAAGCAATATTCTATATTCCATGGAAAGTAATCTATCTATGAGCTTATATATATCCTCCTGAAGCAAGGGCTCTCCACCAGTGAGGCATACCCAGCCAGTGCTGTATTTCTTTATCTCAGAAATTATTTCATCAATACTCATTTCCTTTCCCTCCTCCCATGCATATTTTGTATCACACCATGTACACCTTAAATTGCATCCCGTGAACCTAACAAATACCATAGGAATTCCAATGTAAGTACCTTCGCCTTGAATCGAATAAAATATTTCATTCACCTTCATGGTATCACACCCATATTGCATGTCTTTTCTTAAGATCTTCTTCGGTTTCATTCATCATCTGCATCATCTGCGCAATTACGGAATCTAACAACAAAAGTGTTGTGTCCTCGAATATTGTACCCAATGGTGCAAGTGAATTGTGTGATACATTTTTAAGTATTATTTTTTCATCAGAGAAATTTATAAGTGGTGATTTTTCATTTGCAGTAATGACTATTATTTTTGCATTTACATTCTTGGATATTTCTGCAACTAGAATCGTTGATTTAGTTGTACCCGTATTGGAAATTAGAACAACTGCATCGTTCTCAGTTACTATGGGTGTAATAGTTTCCCCAATAAAATATGCGGTTAATCCTAGCTGAACAAGTCTCATGGCAAAACTTTTTCCTATTATTCCGCTCCTTCCAGCACCATAAATGAAAATTTTTTTGGAGGATAGCATTATTTCTATGGACCTTCTCACAGCATCATCATTAAGTGTATTTAAAACATCCTCTGCCTGGGAAATAATAACTTTAAAGGCCTCCCTA
>CAYSIM010000065.1:0-6605 GCA_964431165.1 uncultured Thermoplasmatales archaeon
CCAGAATTTTCAGATCCATTTCATCAAGCCTCATTTTTTCTTCTGGCATACGGAGGGGATATTGCACGAAAATATTAAAACCTTTGGAAATTTTTCTATTAAATTTTACAATCTTAAAAATTAATCAAGATGGTTAATTTTTTATTCCCATATTGATTTCACTATTCCATGCTTGAAATTTCTTTACCTCCACTTTCTGAGGAAACAATCGTAGAATTCATAAGATCGTTTCTAAATGGTAGAAAAGGAATAATAGGGATGAGCGGTGGCATAGATAGTTCTTTAACCGCGTACCTTGCATCCAAGAGCTGTCCAGGAAAGATCATTGGCATTCATATGCCGGAGATTGATAGCATGAAGGATGATGAAAATGATGCAAGGGAGATTGCTGAAAAATATGGCATAGATTTTAAAGTGATAAATATAGAAAAATTCCTATCACCATTTCGAAGCATGTACAACGATAAAAAAGTTCTTGGAAACATAAAGGCAAGGATAAGGATGGTGTTACTTTACTCAATAGCAAATAGTGAGAATGCCCTGGTGATAGGGGCAAGTAATAAATCGGAACTTCTTACAGGATATTTCACAAAATATGGTGACGGCGCTTCAGATCTCATGCCCATTGGTGATCTTTACAAAACGCAGGTAAAGATACTTGCTAGGAAAGTAGGACTCCCTGAAAAAATAATAAATAAGGTACCCACGGCAGGACTATGGAGCGGCCAGACGGATGAAGGGGAAATGGGCATAGATTATGCCACTTTAGATAAAATTCTTTATGGAATAGAGCTCCTCATGGATGATAAAAAAATTTCTGAAGAGATAGGTGTAGAAATTTCAACTGTAAAAAAGGTAAGGAAAATGGTTGAGGATTCCAGACATAAGAGGGTATTAGTTTACATACCAAAAATAGGTATAAGAACCGTGGGACTAGATTTTAGAGAATGAATCCCTTAAGATCATTTTTGCATCCACCACAACAGCATCATCACCATGTACTATTACAGGGTTAAGATCAAGCTGCTCAATCTTATCCTGATAATCACTGCCAAGGGATGATACTTTAAGGAGAGAATCCACAACTGCTTCTTTGCTGGCGATTATTCCCCTGAAACCTTCAAAAATTTTCTTTGCTTTTATTTCATCCACCATTTCCCTAGCATCGTATTCATCAATGGGTACCAATCTGAATGAAACATCCCTGTAAAGCTCTGTGAATATTCCACCAAGACCGAACATTATTGAAAGACCGAATGTTTTGTCCTGAACAAGACCTATTATTACCTCAACACCAGGCTTTTCCATCTTTTCAATAAGAAACTTGGAATCTGGAAATTTTAATTTCATTTCTTTAAATTTATTTGATAGGTCATTATAATCTTTTATGTTAAGAATTACACCGCCCACATCGCTCTTATGCAGTATTCTAGGATCAGATACCTTCAGAGCAACGGGAAAATCAAAGTCAATTTTTTCTGGAAGTTCCTGAACAACTATGCCTTCCGGTACTTTCAATCCATATTTCCTCAATATTTCCTTTACCTCAATTTCTTCAAGTATTTTTTCTCCCTTCATATTAGATTCCTCCTTTTAAGATATTCACCCCTCATATATAGCACTTTTATTGCTTTCACTGTTCTTTCCATAGAAGGATAAGCGGGTATTTTCCTCTTTTCGGCTTCAAGCAGCATTTTCTTGCCAAATTTTGATCCAAGAATCCCCACTACCATGGGCTTCCTTTGCATATATTTTTGTAAAACATCAATAAGGCTCTCATCCACCTTTGCCGTCTGGAAGAGTGCATAAACGATAAGACCGTCAACATTTTCATCCTTGTTTAATATATCTATTACATTATCGTATTGTTCAGTGGATCCATCTGCTGTAAGATCGACGGGATTTTCCACAGACCCGAAAGGAACTATTACCTCTCTAAGCTGCCTCTTAGTTTCATCACTTAATTTTGCTATGGAAAGACCCACACCATTAGTTTGGGATGAAACATAATCTGCCGTGATTACGCCAAGGCCACCAGCTGTTGTGACAATAGCTATTCTATCGCCCAATAAAGGTTTCTGGTAGCCAAGAGCCCTACCATAATCAATGAGCTCAGTTTCAGAATATGCCCTTATTACACCAGCCTGTTTAAGCGCACCTTCTACAACAGTATCATTAGTAGCAAGTGCTCCGGTATGCAGTGATGCTGCTTTGGCACCAGCTTCGGTCCTTCCTGCTTTAAGAACAACGATTGGTTTATTTCTGACAATTTCCTTGGCCTTGTTAAAAAATTCCCTACCATTCTTGAATGTTTCAATGTAAAGTACAATGCTCTTCGTATTATCGTCTTCAAAAAAATAATCAAGCAACTCGTTTTCTGAGAGGTCTATCCTGTTACCAAGGTTGATGAATGCAGAAACACCTATTCCGTATTCAGCAATAGTATCCATGGTAAGAAGGCCAAGTGCACCACTCTGGGAAATGAACGCAAGGTTCCCTTCCCCGGGTAGGGCGGTCCTGTCGGGAAGGGTTAAAGCAGTACTTAAATTAGCGCTTGGAATATAGATGCCAACTGTGTTAGGCCCTATTACCCTGGTCCTGGAGCCCCTTATATTTTCAAGTATTTTCTTCTCAAGTTCAGCACCCTTTTCACCCGTTTCAGAAAAACCACCTGCTATTGCAATCACATATTTTACACCTTTTTCTACGCATTCCTTAACAGAATCTGGAACTAGCTGTGCGGGTAACGTTATGACAGCTAAATCTATTTCATCTTTTATATCCCTTATGGATGGAAATGTTTTAAATCCATAAATTTCCTCATTTTTAGGATTTACTGGATATATTTTACCCTTATAACCATAATAGATAAGGTTCTTAAGCACCACATTTCCTATCTTCTTTTCATCCTTAGAAGCACCTATTACCGCTATTGATCCAGGATTTAAGAGATGCTGGTACATCGATTACCTGAATTTCTAATTATAGATTAATATTTCCAGAGGATTTTTTGCTATGCAATACCATGGAATGGTAAAAATTATAAAATAAGTGGGAAAATAATAACATAAAAAATGGAATTTATTGAAAACACTTTTTATGGTTCAAGGGAAGCAAATTTTTCAAGAGCCTCTCTTTCTAAATAATGTAGATTACCGAGTATCACCATAATATGCGGTGTTGGACCGAGGTCCATTTCCATAAGCTTCATTATTTTTCCAGCAATGGTCCTCTGGGAGGAGGATCCTGCTCTTGAAACAACTGCCACAAGTGTATCTCCATTTATTATGTTCTTCCTGTAAATTTCCTCCATTTTTAGGAGAATACTCATACCCATATTTGCGGACATTTCAAGATCTTCCCTCAGGTCAAGAAAAACAATTGTATGTAAACCAAGTTTTAGGTTATCACCTATAAAATTGTAGACACTTTCTGGATAATAATCATAATCAGGAAATGGAATGGAAACAGATCTCCCAAACTTGTAGTTCTGCAATCCAAGAATTGATGGTAAAACGCACTGGATGGAAATACCATTAACAACCTCAAATTTTATATTCCTTTCAAATGCGCCTATCTTCAGTCCTACATGTGTTGTTGCTACCATCGGATCACCTGGGACAAGGAGCACCACTCTTTCATATACCGCCCTTTCAAGAAGAAAATCACTTTCCACTGTCTTCCTATTAAGTATTTCTATTTTTATATCTAAAAATTTTTCAAGTTCTTCTACTGTAATGTCCATAAGCCTCGATGTGTATGTTTCCATGAATATTTTTTCAGCTTCTTTGATTTTCTCCAGCGCTTCGATTGTTAAATGCTTTCTAGGGTTTAATCCCATACCAACAAGCGTTAGCATCAAGGACTATTAATTATATGAGAAATTAAAATTTACCTATCCAAGATCTTTTTTGTTAATAATATCAAGATAGTACATTATTCCTTAGGCAAATTTTCCATATGCTGATTTAAATTAATCTAGGGACAAATTCTCCAGTATCCATTATTTATTGCATACGAAAATTTTTGATCAATTTCTTAAAAATAGAAAATTATAACCCAGAAATTAAAATAAAAAAACATATTTATATGATCTTTTTAAGTATCTAACATGGTGAGCAGTTTTATTTATAATATAATAGAAGATTTTATTAAAAAAGTGAACGGTATTGAAAATCTACCTGAGAGTGATGAACTGAAAAAAGAAATAGATGAATTGGATAAAAAAATAAAAGAAATGATCTCTAAAAACATAGAATATTTTGAATTGGGAAGATATTACGAAAAAATGCGTGCCCTGGAAGAAAAATTATCCTTGCGTAAAAGGATAGATGCGGGTGTAACCACTTTATTTTATTTCATTTACACGATTACCGGTACTATCGTAGGTCTTATTTTTTCAATAGCAATATTTTTTACAACAACAGGAACTGTGGGTCACATTCTTATTCTATTTTCCATATTAGGTTCAATAATTTCCTTAGTAATTGCATTTTCAAGTATAAATAAGGAAAGGAATTACACGAAGGAAATAGTGGAAGATCTAAAGAGAAAAACCTGAAAAATGTATTGTAGACGCAATTTGCAAAAACTTAAATAAAAAGATAAAATAAACCATAGTAGGGCCTGTGGTCTAGCTGGTCATGACGTCGCTCTCACACAGCGAAGGTCACCGGTTCGAATCCGGTCAGGCCCATTGACAATTGAAAATATAGTTAAAATCAAAAATCATAAACAGTTATAGATATCTTTCAAATATAAGGAAAATATACATCATTTCTGGGAATGTGATAAAAAGGAGAATAAACTCAAAAGACCCAATTTCAAAAAGAATAGTAGAAATTCTAGATCTTGAAAAAATAATATAGGCATCTCACTTCGAATTGCAAGAAAAACTTGAAAATATAAGGGTTTCTTGCCATTTAACTCCATGATGCATGTAAAGTCACGTTATAAATTAAATAATTTATTTAAAAAATTATTATAAAAGTTTGAATGGTGAAACGTAATCACCGTATTTTTCTCTCAGGTGCAACAGTTTTTCCTTCTCCTTTTCAAGTTCCTGCAGGATTTCCCTGGGTGTAGTTCTTATATTTTCATAGATCTTCCTTATTCTCTCATTCTTGGAAAGAAGCTCAGGTATCCTGATTGTGAACTGTTTTTCATAATCTTCAACCCTGTAATCTTTTTTCTGTATTTTCTGGAAAAGATTTCTAAGATCCTCATATTTCGGGATGTAACCAACAGGTGTTTCTATTGCCTCCACCTCCCCATGTACCCTCAGCTCCATCCACTTTAACCATATTGCCTTATCCGTTTTATCGTTCAGGAACTTTCCATCCTTATCCCTAAGGAAATAATTCACAGAGAAAATCTTTGGTATCTTATTTAACTTCTTGCTGAACTCTATATAATTCTGAAGATATTTCCCAAGATCTATGGAAAGGAATTCCATTATTGACATGGCGTTAAATGTCCTTACTCCCTCTTTTCCGAGTGTTGCAGCTGTTGTCTCGGATTCTATTGATGCACCCTTGAGAACACCGTGGATCCAGTCAAAAGCCTCACAGATTGGTGGACATGTATCACTGTCCCTTCCACCAAATATCATGCCACCTACCTCCACACCTTCACTGCTTTCAAGTGCTTCAAGATCTAGATTAGGGAATGATTTCAGCCTAACTGTAAATCTGGCATTCTTATGGGATGGTGGTATCTCCTTGCCCTCGGCATCCCTTTTGCCCTTCCACCACTCACCGCTATGATTAATACCCCTATCGGGTATTTCCTCTCCCATCCCTGTCCAATAGGGCTTACCCTCACTCACCAGAACATTGGAAAATATTATTTCTGTATCGCCTTGAAGTACCTCCCATATTATTGGATCATCCCTCTTGTTTATTCCATCTATGATTCCAAATACACCGGCTTCTATATTTATCGCCCTTGCCCTTCCATCAACAGGTTTTATGAATACAAGATCATCCCCCACAAGCCTCTCCCCCGGTAGAGTACAGGTAGATGTTTTACCGCACATGGAAGGGAATGCACCTGTGAAATACGTTACCCTTCCATTTGGACCGTTAACACCCATCAAAAACATATGTTCAGAGAGCCATCCCTCCTTGTTCGCCTTAAATATTGTTAGCCTGAAACCCGGCTTTTTCAAACCAACAGTATTGCCTGCGTACTGGGTGTTGACAGCATACCCTGTTAGCCCTTCAAGATCAAAGTAAATCCTCCTATTCCTTAGGTTTTTACTTGTTTTCATTTCATCCAGCTCCCCCTGGGAATGTACAAATTTAAGGAATTCTGCATCTGTATTATTCAAAAATTTATCGTAGGCATTTCTGTAAAGAATGAGTTCACTGTGCATCACGTATGAGGAATCCGTTAGTTGCACCGCCAGTTCAGAGAATTTTGAGTTCAATGGACCAAGTGAGAAAAAGCCGATGTACATTATCCTTCCTAACATCTGGTTTTTCAATAGTTCATGGATTTCCCTTATACCCTCTTCCCTTTCCATAACATTTATGTAGGGTAATTCCTCCTTTTTTGGAAGGAGTACTCTTGTATTTTCCTTACCCCTTGCCTGATCGTAATAA
>CAYSIM010000066.1:0-6504 GCA_964431165.1 uncultured Thermoplasmatales archaeon
TACCTTCCTCAAGTTTCTCTTCCTGAACCTTTATTTCCACGTGTGCTGTTACTGGCCTAATAGCACCGCAAGCCTTGCATACAAGAATTTCAATCCTATCCTCCTTCTTTAGAATGGTATCCGGACTGCCACATTCATAGCAAAGCAGGTATGTTTTCACGTATTGATTTATCCTATCTTTTATATCAACCAATGAAACTTTACCCTTGAAAACTAACCTATCACCTTGAATTGTACCTGCCGTACCCAGTTCTCTTAAAAGAAATTTTGAAAAATGTTGGGGATCTCTGTCCATTTTTTTACAGAAATCCATGAAGTTTCTAAATATTGTATTTTTTCCCTCTACTATTATATCTGCTTCTGGAAGCTGGAATCTTTCTCCTGAATGTACCACAGGAACTACTTTCTCCCTCGCCCTTTTTAACAAACTTTCATAGTCATAAATATTAACCATAATGGTACATTAAACAACATTATTTAGATTTTTGCGGAAAGTTTTTCAAAATTTTTTATCTACTTCACTTTCACTTCGATTCTAAAAATGTTTATTTAAAGGGGATGCATTATATGAACTCATGATTTGTCCCCTTGAATTTAGATATGGGAGAGATTTCACAAAATCTATTTTTACAGAGGAAAATAGATTAAAAATGATGCTCAGAGTGGAGGAAGCCCTTGCATATGCTTATTATAAGATTGGAAAAATAGAGATGGAAGATTATGAAAATATTAAGGAAGCTTGCAATAAAGTAAGGATTGAAAGGGTAAGAGAAATAGAAAAAGAAACAAAGCATGATGTAATGGCTATGGTAAAAGCAATTTCAGAACTTTCAGGAAAAAGTGGTAGATATGTGCATTTGGGAGCTACTTCAAATGATATTATTGATACTGCTGTAGCTCTTCAACTCAAAGAATTCTATAAAATTTTAGAAGAGGATCTTATAAAATTAATGCTAACATTGAAAAAATTATCAATAAAATATATGGATACTATAATGTTGGGAAGAACACACGGTCAGCATGCACTACCTATAACATTCGGTCTTAAATGTGCGGTTTATTTGGCAGAAATTACCAGGCATTATGAAAGAGTACTTGAATCTAGGCACAGAGTATTGGTGGGAAAAATGATGGGTGCAGTTGGAACCGGAGCAGGTTTTGAGGGTAAAGCATTGGAAATTGAGTCTTTTGTAATGGAATATTTAGGATTGGGGAGAGAGGAGGGACCAACGCAGATAGTGGGGAGAGATAGATATATTGAATTTATATATATCCTTTCAAATATTTCAACTACGCTTGAAAGAATGGCTACAGAAATAAGGAATCTTCAAAGGCCTGAAATAGCTGAAGTTCAGGAATTTTTCGATGTAGAAAAACAGGTAGGTTCCAGCACCATGGCACATAAAATGAATCCAATTACTTCAGAAAATATCTGTAGCCTATCAAGGCTACTTAGAGGATTCATAATGCCTACTTTTGAATATAACATACTATGGCATGAAAGGGACCTTACAAACAGTGCAGGTGAAAGATTCACAATACCACATTCTGCCGTATTAATAGATGATATAATAATAAAAATGATATGGGTACTTGAAAATCTAAGAGTAAACGAAAAAAGAATGAAAGAAAACCTTGAAAGGGTAAAATACTATATAATGGATGAAAGTATAATTCTAAAACTAGTAGAAAAGGGATTTGGAAGGCAAAAGGCACACGAAATTGTTAGAAAATATGCTGTTATTTCCCAGACGGAAAATAAAGATTTCAAGGAACTTTTCCTTTCTGATCCAGAAATAAAGAATGTTATGAATGAAAAAGAAATTGAAGAAATTGTAAAGCCCGAATCGTATTTGGGAAATTACAGGGAAATAATAAATCGTGTTGTTGAAAAGGTGAACAACTGGGTAGTGAATGAAGAAAGTTATAAATAGATTCCTAATATTCACTATTTATAGGGGCCGTAGCTTAGCTTGGTTGGAGCATCCGGCTGATAACCGGAAGGTCGTCGGTTCAAATCCGATCGGCCCCACTCCATAAAATATAATTAATTTCAAATAAGTATTTATTCCATTTTGAATCAGAATTTATGATTTATCGCTAATGAAAAAACATGCATCCATTTAAGATTCACCAAAAAGCGAAAAGTTGCGTATTATTGATTCAATCTTATCATTCATAATAAGGGCCTTATCCTTCCATCTACATCACCATCGCCTTGAAATTCATAATGCTCATGGTTTTTCCTTTCAGCATGACGTTTATTTTTCATCCTTGTTTCTTTCATCTTGGCATGAATTGCATTTGAAATAGATTTCAAGTAGATTCATATTCTTTGATCACTTTATCATATACCTTTACTATCCAATATTCTTTTAATATTCACCTTTCCCACTATTTTTCTTAATTTTTTTAATTTTAATATTGATTTTTTCCATTTTATAGAACTATCATAAAAATAAGGCAATGTTTTTATATAACTAATTTGATTAACATATTCGTGGGAGGTAAATATGCCAAACAATATATTATACAAAATTGGCATTTTTGTACTTGTGTCAGTTCTTCTTTTAGGTTCATTTCATATGCAACCAACCAATAGCCCAAAAATGGAAAATTTCTCTATTCCACTGACTAGGTATATAAATAATACATTTTTAATCACAAATTCTTCTGTTGATCCTTTGACAAATGTTACTGGAATGTATGGTTTTGAATCAAATGTGGTGGTGACATCAACAGGCGCACTTATTGTTGAAAATGCTACTCTTTATTTCATTCAGGATGCACTAAATCCATTTTCACTTAAAATAGAAAAAGGAGGAAAATTAATTCTTGAAAATGCTATTTTTACGGTTAATCCTGAACGCTTAGCACCATCAATAAATTTCACAATTAATAGTAATGGCGGAGTAATCAATTTCATGAATTCTACAATAGAGTACCCTGGTTGGTTCAATGTATCAAATTCATCCAATGTTAAATTTGTAAATACCATATTTACTGGGGAGAGTGTTTCCCAGCTGAATCAATTATTAAAATTCGGCTACCCACAATCAGCACTCCCATATGTGTTATACGGACCCACACCTGTATTCAATAATGTTACACTAATTATGGAAAATACAAAGTTTCCATCACTTTTCCAGAATCAAAAAAGCACAATAACATACATGGGTACATATTCGTCAAGCAGTACTTTTCCTGTTACTATTAGTTCTTCAAGCCCACAGGTAACAACAATCTCCAATTCCTTTACAGTAACGGGTTTTCCTTTTTACACAACATTCTTAAATGGTACTGTAATAGTTAATGCAACTATTGGCCCAAATTATAGTAATGATGCAATATTGAGTGGCAGTTTTAGAGGTCTTTTTTCCAGTGTTACTTTACAGTTTTCCCAGAATACACAGAATTTTCCTCTCTACTTCGATTTTTCAAAGGTTTTTTATATAATAAACTCCACTTCTCTTTCTAAAGGATTCTATATCAATATTACCAAACCATCTTCAGGTTCAATTACAGTGAATTATGTAAAAATAGAATTATATGCATATAATTACAACTTCATAAAACAGAATTTCAATGTATTCAATTCAACAGTATATGCAAGTGATGTTTACATGTCAGTCAATCTTAATAATTCAAACGGTAATCCATTCAAAAATTCATTATATGCCATAAACAGTAATATCTATATCCTTAACTGGACGGCTGTAGATATGAAATCCTATAATTCTCCCCCTGATCCCCCATATTTTATTGATTCCAATACAAATATTTACCTTTACAGATATCTTTATGTCCATGTTTTAAATTATAATGGTCTTCCATTATCAGGTCTTTTTACCAACGTTGTCCCTAATAATTTACCTGTTTTATCCAATGGCATAACATTGATGAATAATACCATAGTGAATCAATTGAATTCAATAATTTTAAATAATCTAAATATGAAAATAAACACAGTTACGGATACAAATGGAAACGTAAAATTTGCACTTTTTTCAGATTGGATAAATTACAGATTTTGGCCAAATTCACTCTGGGCTGGTGATTATAATCTTAGCGTAAGTGTTAATGGAAATCTTCTGAAATTTCTTAATGTAGCCCTTCCAAATTTCCCAGCTCTTAACTCCTCTGGATATTTACATGTAAATGTTTCAGTTGTTGTTCCTGATATAGTGGCAAAAACAATTTCCACACCACAGAAATGGGTACATTTTGAAACATACATCATTCAGATTTCCTCCACCGTTTTTGGAAAGTCTCTTAATAATGTTCCCATCTCTTTATATCTTGGTCATTACAACATTATGAATGTTCAGGAAAATATAATAGTTAATACAGTTAATTATGAAAATGTTACATTCACCGTACCAGATTATATAACACCTGGAAATTATACGCTTAAGGCTATATTTAATCCATCAAAGAACATTTATGAAAGCAACTATTCTAATAATATTGTAATGCAAAATGTTGAAGTTTATCCAAACATAGACTTGGGTATCACCAATGTAAAGATCTCTAATACAACACTTTATGGTAATAATTTCTTAAACTTCACTGTAAGTAATATGGGTATGGAAAACGCTACAAATGTTTCTGTAAATGCCTTAATAACCGGTCCCGATGGATTTTATTATGAAAATTCAACAATTGTTAATCTTAATTCAGGAGCAATTTTGAACATAAGCATAAAATTCACACCTAGATCTACCGGATCGTATAATGTCCTCGTGAACATACCCTATTACTGGGATTATAATCAGAATAATAATTACGTATACATAACACAAAATTATGGAATAGATTATTATTTCATCAGTGCAGGATATTTACTTACTTCAAACATTACACCAGGTAATCCGATGAATATTCTTCTTTATAGTAAAATAGGAATTTCTGGAATTGTTCCCTCCTATGCACCATCCATAATTGTTTCATTTTACGATCTCACAAATAATATAAATATAGGGAATACACAGAGCACATATTCAAATGGATTTATATATGCAAATCTTACCACAAACTATTTCCTATTTGGCTATACTTATAGAGTTGGTATAGTGCTCAACACATACCACAGCGTAACTGAAACAAACTATTCAAATGATTATTATAATTTTACATTATATATTCCTCCAGTTTTCGGTTCCCAGAGCACAAACCTTGGACCTTACCTAAACGGAACGATTATTCCCATTTATGCCAACATAACTGTAGGACCTTCATCCATAAATAATATGAGCGTAATTTTTTACTTCCCTAGCCTGGGATTGCAGAAAGCTTTTCAATACAATGCAAATTCAAATTCAAAAATAAGCGCATTGTATTATCTTAACACCTCTAAAATAAATATGATGGGAAACAGAGAAATATCCATTCCTTATGAAGTTGTGATTACGTATCCATCAATATATCCCTATTATATAATATATTCATCAGGATTCATAAATATATTTGAAAGACCTAATTTGCTGCTGGAAGCAACACTCATAAGCAATAACTATGTAAAGGACTTTTCAAGGATTCCAATGGGTGTCTATTTTGGAGTTAATATTTCAGTTTCAAATGATGGAGGATGGCCCGCCTACGGTAATGCATCATTAACTGTAATAGATAATGGAGTTGTGATTCTTACAAAAAACATATCCAATCTTAATCCTGGTTCCTGGTACTATGAGAAATTCAATATTACCGCTGGAAATACGGGTATACATTATCTCACTTTTTATTTGAACTATACAAATATTGTTCAGAAGATTCAGGGACCGAGGGTTTATTCTCTCAATTATACAGTGGTACCGCCTGTAATATCAATAATAATGATTCCACCCACACCACCACCGGTAGCGGGAAATAATTTTAATCTCATATTCTATGCACTTAATATTAATGCTACACAGCAACAGGGAAGGAACGTTTATGCAAATAATCTGGACATAGATGTTTACATTGGATCAAGTATTTATCCAGTTCACATCGGAAGTAATGGTATAGGTATATTGACTCTGAAAATGGAAACTGCTGGAAATTATGATGTTTTGGTAACTTACACAATAGGAGGTATTTCCAAAGAACAGAAGATCTCAAGCAAACTTACTGTGGAAAGCGCTCCATTTACAATACCATTCTATCTTATTGCTATAATAGTGGTTGTGGCAGTATTGGGTGGACTATTCGGTTATGCTTATATGAAATACAGGAGGATTGAAAAGAATTTAATGGTTTGCGGAAACTGCGGAAGTCTTATACCTGCAGATTCTGAAAAATGCCCTGTTTGCGGTGTTGTATTTGAAAAGGAGAATGTGAAATGCGGGAATTGCGGATCATGGATAAGGAAAGATGCAAAATATTGCCCAGTGTGCGGTGCAATATATATGGATAAGGATGATCCTGATTATGAGAAGATAGAATCAATGAGAAAACAGTACCTGGAGGAAATAGCAAAATTTAAAGAGGAGGCAAAACGTGATCTGGGAGAGAAATTTACGGATG